>JAJRVA010000162.1 GCA_024277485.1 Deltaproteobacteria bacterium
AGGGAAAAAATACTTGTCGACGCCGGCGCGGACGTACAGGCAGATGTGCTTCTTGCCCCGCATCACGGCAGCAGGGGGTCGAGCTCCCCCCTGTTTATTGCAGCGGTCAATCCGGAAATTATTGTTATTTCAGCGGCACGGAACAGAAGGGGACGCTACCTTTATCCCGGGCATTTGAAAAAATGGCGCGATGAAGGCAGAATTGTGTTGAGCACGGCGCGAAACGGGACAATCACCTGTACAACGGACGGCAGAAAAATTCAGGTCAATACCTATAACAGGTCAACATTCTGACAAGGCACGGAGTCGTCAACCTGTTGCAGATAAATATGTCTACGTGATACCTTTCCCGGGGAAATCAGACCTCGGTAAAATCCGCCGGGGGCTTTCTTAGGAATTTGACAAACTTCTGTTTCTCAATGCAGTTGGTATAGGCATCTTCAGCACTGATCTGCCTTCTCTGCAGCATCTCATAGAGGGCGTCATCCAGCCCCTGCATGCCGTATTTCTTACCGGTCTGCATGACGGACGGAATCTGGTACGTCTTCCCTTCACGAATAAGATTTCGCACGGCAGGAGTACATATCAGGACTTCCAAGGCAGCAATCCTCCCCTTTTTGTCAACTCTTTTCATCAGTGTCTGGGACACAACCGCCTTCAGCGCGTCAGCAAGGGTTGAGCGCACCTGTGCCTGCTGGGTTGCCGGAAAAATTTCAATGACCCGGTCAACGGTTTTCATGGCATTCAGGGTATGCAGGGTGCCGAAAACAAGATGGCCTGTCATGGCCGCTTCCATGGCAAGGGAAATTGTCTCCAGATCTCGCATCTCGCCCACCAGGATAACATCCGGATCTTCACGCAGAGCCCCGCGTAGTGCCGCGTTGAATGACTTGGTATGGGTGCCGACCTCGCGGTGGTTGACAATACACGACTGGCTCTTGTGGACAAATTCAATGGGATCCTCAATGGTCAGGATATGATGTTTGCGGATCTTGTTGATCTCGTCGGTGATGGCCGCAAGGGTTGTAGATTTGCCAGAACCGGTGGGCCCGGTTACCAGGACCATACCCTTGGGCAGACTTGCCAGCTTGCTGATAACCTTGGGCAGCCCCAACTGCTCACAGGTCAGGATTTCACTGGGAATTTCACGGAATACGGCACCAATGCCATATTTCTGCTGAAAAAAGTTGCAACGATAACGCGCCAGGCCCGGGATCTCGTAACCAAAGTCCATGTCGCCGGTTTCTTCAAAAATCTTGATCCTGTCTTCAGGACAGATTTCATAGAGCATGGCCTTCAGTTCTTCGTTTTCCAGAACCTTGAACTTGACCCGCTCCATATCACCCCTGATTCGTAATATGGGCTGCTGGCCTGCCACCATATGCAAGTCAGATGCGCCTTCATCATTCATCAGCTTAAAAAAAGCATCAATCTGAGCCATCTATTATCTCCCTCTGCAAAAGACCTGAATCCGTAAATATATATTCATATCATCATTGAAAATATACAGGATAGCGACCGGTTGTTCAAATAAACTTGCGGAAATTTACAAAATAGCATCCCAGGTCAACTCCTCTCCATGCTCAGAGTTTACAAAACAATGGTCCTTTTTATAAAGGAAACAATCTCGTCTGGATCATCCATAATTTGAAAAATCAACAGGTCATCATTATCGACATTCCCTGCGGAAAGAAGTTTCTCTTTGATCCAGCCCTGCAAGCCGCCCCAGAAATCCTGTCCCACCAGTATAATAGGGAAAGGTTTGATTCTCCTGGTCTGGATGAGAGTGATCGCCTCGAACACCTCGTCCAGGGTACCAAAGCCGCCGGGCATGCAGATAAAGGCCATGGCGTACTTGACAAACATCACCTTGCGCACGAAAAAATATTTGAAGCTTAAGGGAATATTGGAAAAAGGGTTCGGTTCCTGTTCAAAGGGAAGGTCGATGTTCAGGCCGACGGAATTCCCCCCGCTCTCCGAGGCCCCTTTATTTGCCGCCTCCATAATACCGGGCCCGCCGCCGGTGATGATTGAATAGCCGTGCTTGCTGAACTGGGCCGCGAGGGTAACCGTCAGTTCATAATAGGGATCGTCAGGTAAAGTCCGTGCTGAACCGAAAAAAGACACTGCCGGGCCTTTGACACTTGACAGGGTATCAAAGCCTTCCACAAATTCGGCCATGATCCTGAACAACCGCCATGAATCTCCGGCATTGAAGTAGTCCAGCCAGTACTGATGCTGCATGTCCGTGGTTCGCCGGTCAAGTTCAAAGCCATCATTGTTTGAGCGTCTGTGATTTATCATACCCTGCCTCTTCTGTTCTTTTTTCTGTAACATATTGCCTGCAAGGCCCCGCGATGTTCCGGGACCCTGTTTAAAACTCGCTGGAACATGCCCCTTGCCTTGTGCTCTTCACCGCGTTCCCGGTGAATCTGTCCGGCCAGGAACAGCGCCTCAACCGCTCCGCGGTTTCTGCGCAGGCTTTCCTTGACAGCATCCCCGGCCTCCTGCAACCGGCCCATTTTCCTGTTGACCAGCGCCAGGCGAAACCAGTGCTGCCACGAAGTATCATCTCTATCCACCGCCTGTCTGCACAGTGCCAGGGCTATATCATCTCCCTGCCCCTCCTCGGCATAGAGCTCGCCAAGCAGGCTCAACGACCGGGCATCATGGGGATTTTTCCGTACCGCCTTCTGCAGGGCAGGAATTGCCAGCTCCGGCTGTTTCTTTCCCGCATGTGCCTCGCCAAGAAGACTGAACAGGGAATACTCCTGCCGGCTGCCCGGATGTTGCTCGTACCTGTGCAGGACATCGAGTGCCCGGTCAAACCGTCCGGCATCACAGTATAGCCGCCCAAGTTGCAGGGACAGGTCCGGAAAAACAGATGACGCTGTAAACTCCCGGTGCCGGGATGCCTGTTCGAAGCACCTCAGGGCCTCGCCCCTGTCCCCCAGCATACGCTGGGCAAATCCCCGATTGACAAGGGCCATGAAATTTTCCGGATCTTTGCTGATAACCCGGTCGAACCAGCCCACCGCCTCATGGAGCCTGTGTAACGCGGTCAGGGCAACCCCAAGGCTGTTCATGAGATTGACATCATCCGGGGCAATACGGACCCCGGCCTGGTAATCCCGTACAGCCTGCCGGTAATCACCCTCATCAAACAGATAATCCCCGCTGACATTGAGGCTGACATGATCAAAAACAGTAACAGCACCGGCACCGAAAAATCGTCCATGCATCAAGGCCTTGCGGCAGTTTACCGCTGTTTCCGTCTTTGTATACTCATGGAAGGGCCACCTGCATATCCCCAGGGCAACAGACAGGGATGCATGCTTTTTCTCGAGAGCAGCCTTTATTTTTTCAGCCAGTACCAGGCACTGCCTTTCAGTGCAGTGCGGGACAAATATATATCCCTCCGCAGGAGAAACAGGGACCAGGGACCCGCCCCCGGGCAGAGAGCCGGCAAGGGTTTCCTCAAGCTGTATTTTCTCAGCCTGCCCCTCTGCAGCATTTTCAATAAAATACAGAAGCAATCCGAACTGCTTG
>JAJRVA010000163.1 GCA_024277485.1 Deltaproteobacteria bacterium
CCTGACATCCGAAATAAGTTCCATCTATAAACGGGGCGGCAAGGTCCGCAAGGTCCATAATATCATCTTTGCGCCGGACCTTGCCTCTGTCAGGCGTTTTAACGCGGTCCTTGCCGGCATCGGCAATATCGAGTCGGACGGCCGTCCCATCCTGGGGCTTGACAGCCGCGACCTTCTTGAGATCGTTCTGGAAACAGTACCGGAAGGGTTTCTGGTGCCGGCCCATATCTGGACACCCTGGTTTTCGCTTTTTGGTTCCAAGTCGGGTTTTGATTCCCTGGAAGAATGCTTTGGCGACCTGTCCGGCCATGTGTTCGCCCTGGAAACGGGTCTGTCTTCGGATCCGGACATGAATCGCTGTATTTCGGCCCTGGACCGCTATACCCTGATTTCAAATTCCGACTGCCATTCCCCGGGCAAGCTTGGACGGGAGGCAAATATCTTCAGCACGGAATTTGATTTTTTCGCCATGCGGGAAGCCATCCGGAATCCACGGGGCAACAACGGCGAGCAGCTTTTTACGGCAACGGTGGAATTTTATCCCGAGGAGGGCAAGTATCACTGCGATGGCCACCGTAAATGCGGCGTCTGCCAGCAGCCCGCTGAGACCGGCAAAAACAAGGGGCTCTGCCCGGTTTGCGGACGTCCTGTGACCGTCGGGGTCTTAAACAGGGTAATGGAACTGGCTGACCGTTCCATCCCGGTCTACCCGGAAGGGTCTCCCGGGGTACACAGCCTGGTTCCCCTGATGGAAATGCTTGGCGAACTCCTGCAGACCGGCCCTGCCACCAAGCGGGTAGCGCAGGCATATTCCAGTCTTATCCGGCAGTTCGGTTCCGAGTTTGATATACTGCTGCAGGCAGAGATTGCAGAGCTTGAGAAGCATGCCTCCCCGGTGCTGGCAGAGGCGGTGCGCCGTGTCAGGGCCGGTGAGGTCATCAGGAGACCCGGTTTTGACGGCGAGTTTGGTGTTGTAAAGGTTTTCTCGGAGGGAGAGAGGAGCGGCTTTGCCGGTCAGCTGAATCTTTTCGGACTGAAACCGCAAAAACCCCGGCGCAAAAAAACAGAAGTATTGCCCGGCGACAGGGTAAAAAAGAAAAAGTCCCTGCAGGAGAAACAGGGCCAGCAAAAAAAACTGAACCCTGAACAGCAGCAGGCCGTTGACAGCGATGCCCGCCATATCATCGTGCGGGCCGGTCCCGGTACCGGCAAAACACATACGCTTGTCCAGCGGGTCATCCGTCTTGTTCGTCAGAAGAGGGGTCCGTGTACGGTCATAACCTTTACCAACAAGGCTGCCGATGAACTGCATGATCGGATACATTTAGCAGCGGGTGGAGCGGTACCGGTCAATATTTCCACCCTGCACGGGTACTGTCTGAAGTGGCTGCGATACGAAAGGCCTGAAATCCGGGTCATCGGGCCGGACATGCGCCGCTGGATGCTGCGGTCAGTCCTGGGCAGTGCCACCGCGGTGACACAAGAGCTGGAACAGGAGATCCCGCTCCTCCTCCGGCACGACCGGGGCAGGGTGGCTGATTACCCGCCCCTTGTCAGGCGTTACTTCACCTCCCTTGACCGTGCAGGTCTTGTTGATATTGATGCTGTTATTCCCGGGGCAATACAGCTGCTCAACACACCGGGTCCCCTGTCGGAAAAGATGAAGCAGGAGACCGGCGCCCTGTTCATAGATGAGTTCCAGGACCTCAACGGAAGCCAGTATGAACTCATTCGCATCCTGGCGGAAACTTCTCCTGTCTTTGCCATCGGAGATCCTGACCAGGCCATTTACGGGTTCCGGGGCTCAAGTTCTGTCTGGTTCAGAAAATTTATTGAATCATGTAACCCTGAGCAGCATGTCCTCTGCAGAAATTACCGCAGTGCGCCCCATATCGTGGATGCCGCCTTTGCTGTTATCCAGAACAATACCCGTTTGTTGAGCCCGGTACGGACCAGGTCCGCCCTTCAAGAACAGGGGCGGATCTTCCTGCACAGCTCCTCTTCACCGAAAGCTGAGGCCGGATTCGTGGTCCGCCTGATTGAATCCCTGATCGGCGGTTCTTCCCACCGTGAGATTGACCGGCTGAAGAGGGGCAACCATGGGGATATGACCCTGTCCGAGATTGCCATCCTGTACCGGACAGGGCGCCAGGCAAAGGTTTTGTCTGATGCTCTCCTGCAGCATGGTTTTCCGGTCCAGGTCGTGGATGTTCTCCCCTTTTACCGGTCCGGCCCGGCTTTTTTTCTGTACCTGTGGGTCGTAATAACTGCCCGCCAGGCAGAAATATCTGATATAATAGCCATATTGAAACTGGAAAAAGGTTTGTCAGGGGAAGAGGTAGCCGGATATGAACAGGTTTTCCCCGCGGGGCTGGAGAATCCGCTTGATTCCCTGCCTACCAGGCAGGACCATTGTACAAAAGAACAGTACGCAGTGCTTGAGGAGATACATGCTTTTTCCCTGGAGCTGCGGGCCGCAGCTGCACACGGGGTGGAGCCGGTTCTGCACCGGATAGTTTCAAGAAATAAACTGGACACTGCCGATCCGGATGTGCAGCGGTTTTTTCGTCTTGCGGAAAATTTCAGCGCTTCTCTTGTACAGTTTGCAGAACATCTGCAGCGGTATGGAGACTCAATAGTCTACGACGAGAGGGCGGATGCAGTTACCCTGATGACGCTACATGCGGCCAAAGGGCTCGAATTCCCTGTTGTTGTCCTGGCCGGCCTGGAAGAGGGCCTTGTCCCTCTTGCTGCCCGCCGGTCCCTGACGCAGGAAGAGGAAGAGCAGCATATTGAAGAGGAACGCAGGCTGTTTTATGTCGGCATGACCAGGGCGGAAAAGACGCTGTACCTCTCCCATGTTGAGAAAAGACAGGTGAAAGGGGAGGTGATGCTGCAGGAACGTTCACGGTTTATCGGTGAAATTCCGTCCAGGTTTCTCACCCGTCCGACGGAAACGGCAAGAGGGCCAAAGCAGTCCGGAAAAAAGGCACGGCAGTTAAGCCTTTTTTGAGTTGAAAGTTTGTCAAGTTCGTAAAGTTGAAAGTTTGTAAAGTTGAAGTTGATAGTGTGCCGGCTCAGCTGATTGAGGAACATTCAACCTGATAATGAAAATTGTGGAAGACGATACCCTGAAACAGCAGCTTGAGGAACTCAAGAAAAAAACCGATGACCTGCAGGAGGAAAACAGTCGGCTCCGGAAGAAGGCTGAACAGGCTGATTCCGCCAACAAGGCGAAAAGTGATTTTCTGGCCATGATAAGCCATGAGATCCGCACCCCGATGAACGGGGTTATCGGTCTGACGGAACTGCTCATGGAAACAGAGCTTGACGAAAAACAGCGTAATTTTGCCGGCCTCATTCTCACCTCGGGAGGAAACCTGCTGACCCTGATCAACAGCCTTCTTGATTTCAGCAAGATTGAAGCTGATATGATGGAGCTTGATATCAGTGAGTTCGACCTGAGATCCCTGGTCCGCGAGCTCATGAGTCTGTACGGTGTTTCCGCCCAGAGAAAGAAAATACAAGTCTTTGAAGATGTGGACCCGGAGCTGGCCGACATATATCTTGGCGACAGTTATCGGCTGCGGCAGATTCTTGCCAATCTCCTGGGCAACGCGATTAAATTTACCGATACCGGCTCGGTTGTTCTGCGCATCGAGAAACAGGAATCCCTGCCGGGAAAAGATGTGCTGCTTTTTACCGTTCAGGACAGCGGCCTGGGAATTCCACCGGACAAACTGGACCGGCTGTTCAAGCCTTTTTCCCAGGTTGACAGTTCTTCAACCCGGCGCTATGGAGGCACAGGGCTGGGGCTGTCAATATGCCAGAAACTTGTCGAGTTGATGGGCGGCAGCATAGGGGTGGAGTCAAGCCCCGAAGACGGCAGTGTGTTCTGGTTCACCGTTGCCCTTCGTCTCCCCGCCGGGGACGGGGAAACAAAACCCCGCAAAGTGTCGTATGATGGAGAAAGCGGCCGTACAGCAGGCAATATGAATGGCAATGAAGCTCAGACGGGAACCCCGGTCATCATGATTGTTGAAGATGATGAAACCAACCGTTTTGTCCTGGAAACTGTTTTGCAGAAATCCAAAGTGCGCATTTTCGCGGCCCGTAACGGCAGGGAAGCAGTTGATCTCTTCAGACCGGGTTTCCATGACCTGATTTTCATGGACTGCCAGATGCCGGTAATGGATGGATTTGAGGCAACAAAACGTATCTTGTCGGCAGCCTCATCCGGGTCGGAAAAACGACCGGCCATAATTGCCCTCACAGCGGACGCAACCCAGGCAACCCGGCAGCGCTGCAGGGAAGTCGGCATGGATGACTACCTTCTTAAACCAATTGAATTCAAAAAGCTGCAGAA
>JAJRVA010000164.1 GCA_024277485.1 Deltaproteobacteria bacterium
AAGCCCGCCCCTGACGGACTGCGGATGATTCTGGACAATTTTAAACTCCATGCCGGCGAGGCCGTTTATATCGGCGACAGCGAGGTCGACCGTGAACATACCTCATGTCTCAGTATGGACCTGATTGCCTTTAAAAATCCGGCTCTTGACGCTGAGTATCACGTGGATTGTTTTATGGATATTCTGCGCCTTGCCCCTTTTCTTTCCAAGGAGAGCTGAAATGATCCTGCGTATTGAACATGACCTGATGGTCAGCGGGCAGGACCTCCAGGCATGCAGCCAGCATGTGCAGAGGTTTTTTGAGAAATCCCAGCTTGTGCGGTACGACTCCATCAGCGTTGACCTGCCCCATTCGGTCAACGGGTCCGACCCGCGGTTCGAAGAACTGCTGAACAGGGCAATTGCTCAGAACCGCGCAGTCTTAACCGATCTGCTCTCCAAAATGAAAAATGAAGGCTGCAATGAACTGGATGATCTGCTTCACCTTCCACAGGGCTTTCAGAGCAAACTGCTCCATATCATGAGCCATCTGCTTGATGGATTTTTCGGTGTTGATTCACGTTTTTTTGATATCGATGAAATTTCGAACTGGGTAACGGAAAACCGAAGAAAAAAAATCAGGGAAACCCCCGAAGAATGCTGGCTGGTCCGCGTCAGGGCGGAATCCGTTTATGGGGGAGGATTTGAAAAGAAAAACAGGTAACCGGAAAAAATTCTACGCCTTCACCTCACCCGCTTCATCAAGCCGTTTCAGGCCATCCATGAGCACCATCATGAAATCACCGATATCATCCACCTCCATCAATGATTCCGGTATACCTGTAACAAAGCTGAATTTCCCCTTTTTCTCTCCCAGGATCCTGTAAATAGCCTCTCTGTCCTCCTTCTCCTGATAACGAGCGCCGATAATGGCCCCCTCACGAAACGCGACCCTGGCTGTTCCGGTGGCCACATCGAGCAGAAGCTTCCCTGTTTTCTGGTGCATATGAAAAAACTGGAGCAACTCTGACGGGCTGATCTCTTCCAGGGAACCGCTGACCACGACACTGCTTTTCCTGGCCTTCCCCCGGCTGACCCGTTTTCCCCTGTCCCTTTCCGTGCCCGGTTTTGATTCTTCAGAATGCTCGCTACCGTCCTCAGGCACGTCATCGATCTGGAATTTTATCAGTCCCGTACAGCCCCCGCAGGTAAAGACTTCATCATGTTTGTCAGCCGATCCGGTCTCCATCTCCGGGATCCCGGTAAAGAGAATATTGGTAAACTCACGGACAAGAACAAGGCAGGATGGGAGTCCGGCCGGGACCCTGACGGACTGATTATCAAGTATAAACCAGTCATCAACCCTGTAAAAAGGACAATTCCGTTCATTGATGACCTTGAATGCTACCGAAAAATCGTCCATGGATTCACTGGTTCTTGAAAATGAGTTGTCTGCCTTTCACGTCAACAGGCTGCCAATGCCGTGGGCGTGCCGTTATCGGACACCCCGCAGTATATTTTGCACATTACGCTTCCGTGTTCACAAGGGTTACATAATAGCCTGTCGCAAAGCCGCCCAGGGTTCAGGGCCATGACTTTTCTGTTTCCCATTGTTGGACAAAACTGGACACTTGTCCAGATTTTTCAGTTGTTCCGGCAAAAAAAGCTTCTTGTCTCAAATTATCGAATACTATACAATAGGTTACAATATTGAGTCATACTTTTAATTCTTGAAATACGGTTAGCGGACAACACTACCAGACAGTCGGGATCCGTTTAATCCCCTTTTCCTTAAAGAGGTAGAACCATGGCATCGGGTGCGCAACAACTTGTTGCTGACTATGAGCAGGTCCGGAAACTCCTCGACCTGTACCCTGACATCAGAATCATTGCAACAGAGGGGGAACCGCCCGAACGCTATGATATTGAATATACTGTCAAAGGATACCGGACGGACGAGGACGGAACGGCATCGCCGGTCAACTCGCACCGGATACGAATAACCATTCCCTTCGGCTACCCGCACTTTCCCCCCACTGTCAAGCCTCTCAGTTCCATATTTCACCCTGATATTGATCCGGATGCTATCCGCATCGCCGACTTCTGGCAGAACAACCAGTCCCTGGCCGACCTCATCCTCCATATCGGGCATATGATCTGCGGCAGCATCTACCAGAAAGAGGAGCCCTTCAACCAGGATGCCTTTGCCTGGTATGAAAAACGGCAGAGCTGGCTGCCCTTTGATACCCTTGAACCCCGGGACGGGGAAGACCAGGGAACAGATGTACAACCCGATGACAGCGCAGCTTCCGGTGGAACGGAACAGGAAGAAACATCTGATGCAAAAATATCTTCCGGAAAAACACTTGATATTCTCAAGGATGACCTGATCTTTCCGTTTGATGACGACGATCTGGCCGGTGAAACACCGGAAACAACACCGGAAGAACCTACTCCTCTCGAGGACGTGGAGGAAGACATGTTTGTCGACCTGGCCGAAGAGGAGGAAGAGCTGTCCTTCTCGCTTGAAATCGACGAGACAGGGGAACAGGAGGATTCGGAAACAGACGATCTTGGTGGGGACGGTGAAGACGAGACCCTGTTGAGCATGGGCAATGATGAGGAATTTGAACAAGGACTTTCCCTTGATTCCCTGCTCGAAGAAGAGACAGCCCAGTCCCATGAAGCGGAGCGGCCCGAAGAAGAGGAGCAGGCGGAGGAACTGGAAAAAATAGAGGCGGAAGACATTCCCCTTGTTTTTGAGTCAGAAGATAAAAACAGTACAGAAGATGCCGATATTCCCCTGCAAATGGACAGCGACAAACCCGAAGGAACCGGGGACGCTGACACTGCTCCTGGCCTTGACGATGCGTCCCTGGCCGGCCTTGAGCTGAGCGACGAGGAGCCGCAGGAAGAACCGGACGAGATGTCCGGCGGGGGAGAGGCACGTTCAATCCAGCCGTTACTGGAACAAAAGGAGATTTATACTGCCAGCAAAGTCATCGCTGACATATCGGACCAGGCCTCTATCCCGAACCTTGAAGAAATGCAGAAGACCATCGCGTCTGCAATCAGCGAGGCCGAAGAGCTCTACAAAAAAGCCGACAAGCTTGAGCAGGCCGGGGAACTTGAAAAGGCCGGGCTCACCCTTGACCTGGTCGCCAATATTGCAGTGGACTACCCCGGCCTGGAGTTTGCCCGTAACCGGATACGTGAAGCCATGATATCGGGCGAGGGCAGGAAAGAGGAAGCGGAACCGTCCGGGGAAAAGGATGATGAGGGAAAATCCGGAAAAAAGAAAAAGGGACCGCGTCTTGGCGCCAAGCTGCCCTACAAAATTATCGCCCTCGTCCTGATCCTGGCGGTTATCCTGGCCGGTGCGGCCAGTGTCGTCATCAGGGACACGAACAGCATCAAGGCAGCCTCCTCACACTTCCGGAAAGCCGAGCAACTCCTTGCCAAAAAAGAATTCAAACAGGCCCGGAAATCCTTAAATGGTGCCACCGCTGCCCTGGACAGCATACTTTTTCTCAAGCAAGACGAAAAAGACATCTTGCAGAAAAAAATCCGGGCTATTGTTGATTCACAGAGTTTCAAGGAAGGGGTCAAGGGTCGTGTACTGTATGACGGCAACTATGTCACAGTCGAAAAAGCCAAGGAAATTGACAAGTTCAACGCGCTGGTGCAGAGAGCGGAAGCAAAGCAGGGCTCGGGGGATATTGAAAGGGCCATAGAGCTGTATGAACTGGCCATCGAAAGCAGCCGGAAAATAGGCTTTGCGGAATGGGGAAAAAACATCCGCCAGATCATCAACAGCCTTCGCCTGAACCAGGCCCTGGAAGCAGCAAGAAAAGCCGAGGAGGAACAGGAATGGAAAAAGGCTGCTGATACGTATTCAAAAGCCCTGGAAATGAGCAAAACCCTTTCAACACCTGACAATAACAATGAGATTGCAACCCGTCTTGCCGCAGCCACGTTCAGGCATGAACTCCTCCAGGGACAGGAGGCGTTTACAGCTGCAAACTGGCAGGAAACCATAGCGATGCTCGAGCGGGCGCAGCATATTCTTGCAGCAAACCCGGAGGTTGCCTCAGCAGCCGAGAAAAGGGAAATCAACCGGCTGCTGGTCAACTCCAGGCTGTACCATATCCTTTCCGGGGCAAAAGACGCCTTTGAAAAACAGGAATGGGAAAAAGCCATCCAGGAGTACGAGGGCGCTATTTCTCTTCTTGAAGACAACAGGGACCTGCTTGGCGGCAGTGTACCGGACAGCATAGAAAAGATCAGGAAAACCATCCTCATGACGCAGATTTCCAGGGAACAGAACCTCAATGCGCTGGCAGTGGAAAAGAAAGATGCAGAAGCGTCCCTGAAGAGTTACCAGACCATTAACGACCTGATCAGCACGAGTCCTTTCCAGGAGGACGAGACCCTCGGCAAGATATTGAAAAATGCCCGGGACATGACAGACACTCTCGCGTACGAGATCAAGATAAACCGCCGCATTGACTGGCTGACAGAACATTACGAGGAAATATTCAGGAAAATGTACCCGTCGGCAAAGTCCTCGGAACTCCTGCGACCTCAGGCCGATTTCATCAGGGAGGAAAACGGCAGACTCCTCTTTAAGGTGGCCTGCGTGGAAAAAAGACAGGGCAGGTCGTTCAGGCTTGAACTGAACTACCAGTATGATCCCAAAACGGATTCATGGGACATCTATTCCGGCAAGTTGTGATGGTGGTGATGATGCTCCTCATGCCCGTCAGGGGGACCTCCAGCTTTCCGGAGGGCCTCCTGCAGGGCCGTATCGGCCTGCTGCAGTAACGTCTCCGCCCGGCTGAGCAATGCCGCGATTTCATCCTGACCGCAGTTCCCCATGTGACGGGCCCACTCCGCATATTCCCGGCCATGCCCCCTGTTATGGTCGATCCAGTGAGGAAGCATGACTCTGAGTTTATCAAGATCATCCATTGTCCACACCCTTGTCCGTCTTCTTCACCCGGCCCCGGGCGGGACCGAGAAAGACCTTGCCTCCGAGAAAATCAATCCGTGAAATAGCGGCATTGCTGACCTCCAGCGGCTCCTCGAAAAAAGTATGCAGGACCACGCCGTCCGGCACAACATCGAGACCGGTCACGCTCTCCAGAATTTTTTTCTCGCTGCCTTCCCGCTCATCGAATACACTGATCTGACACATTGCTCTTTCCCGTATTCCTTATATTAAAAACCGGAACTCCCCCTTGCCCAGGAGATCGTGCAGATGGAGAATGCCCTCCAGGTGTCCCTCTTCTTCCACAACCGGCAGGACGGTAACCTCATGCTGCTGCATGATGCTCAGAGCATCCGCCGCCAGCAGGTTACAGCCGATGCTTATCGGGTCAATGGTCATCACCTGGTCCAGTTCGAGGTGATGTATGCTGAGAGCGCCGGTAATGAGCCGGCGCAGGTCTCCATCCGTGATAATACCCTTCAGCCTGTACCCATCACTCACCACAATCACAGCTCCCAGGCTTTTCTCGTTCAACTCATCAACAGCCTGCAGAAGAGTGGCCTGATCATCCACCACAGGCATTTTATCCCCCTTCAGCATGACTTCTTTTACCGCCACCTTGAGACGCTCGCCCAGGCTGCCGCCGGGATGATTTTTCCTGAAATCCTCTTTCTTGAACTGTTTTCTCCTGAGAAGAGACACTGCCAGGGCATCGCCAAGGGCCAGGGTGGCCGTTGTGCTGGACGTGGGCGCCAGTCCGAGAGGGCACGCCTCTCGTGGAACCTGCACGTTCAAAACAACGTCTGAAGAGGTGGCGAGAGTGGATCCGGGATTGCCTATCATGGCAATCACCCTGACCGAACGGTTCCGCAGGTTGGCAAGCAGCCCGTTGAGTTCACCTGTCTCTCCGGAATAGGAAATCGCCAGGATCACGTCGGATGGCGTAACCATTCCCAGGTCACCGTGCATGGCTTCCACCGGATGGAGGAAAAACGACGGCGTACCGGTGGAATTCAGGGTGGCGGCAATCTTCTGCCCGATAATCCCCGACTTGCCGATCCCGGTAATGACCAGGCGGCTGGGACAAGCCATGATCAGGGCAACCGCCTGTTCAAACTCACTGCCAAGGCGCTGCCTGACGGCGCTGATGCCCTCCATTTCCACGGATAAAACTTCCCGGGCCAGTTGCAGGGTCATGCGTCCCCCTGGAGATCAACCACGATCCTTCCTCTGGCTCCACCCTGAAGCATTTTTTCAATTGCCGCGTCAAGCTCCTGCAATGTCTTCATCCTGCTTATTTCACTGAGATATGGTATCCGCCACTCCCCTGCCAGTTTATCCCATAAAACTTTTCTTTTCGCAAGCGGGCACCGGGCCGAATCTATACCAACCAGTTTCACCGCCCGCAGGATAAACGGATAGACGTTGAGCGGCAGGTCTCCGGATGAGGCATTGCCGCAGCAGGTAACCGTCCCGTCATACCTGGTTGACTTTATCGCCGTGGCCAGCATGTTTCCGCCCACGGTGTCAACGACCCCCTGCCACCTTTCACGCAGAAGAAACCGGTCCTGCCCCACGTCAGCCTGCTGCCTGCCAAGGATGTTCTCTGCGCCAAGCTGACGCAGAAAGGAATGTTCATGTTCCTTCCCTGTAACCGCGGTAACGGAAAAGCCCAGGTGGGACAGGAGCGCAACAGCAAAGCTGCCCACTCCGCCGGTGGCGCCGGTAACCAGAACAGGACCGCCGGCAGGACTGACACCCGCATCGACAAGCGCGGCTACACTTTGCGCAGCAGTAAACCCGGCTGTCCCGATTCGCATGGAGTCTTCCAGGGACAGGGACCTGGGCCGGGGGACAATCCAGCCGGCCGGAACACTGATATACTGCCCGAATCCCCCCGGGGTGTTCATGCCCAGGTCATACCCGCAGACAAGCACCTCTGTCCCGACCCCATATTCAGGATCCCGGCTCCAGGCGACAACACCGGCAGCATCAATCCCCGGAGTATGCGGAAATTTTTTTGTCACGCCGCGATTTCCCGTTGCCGACAGGGCATCCTTGTAGTTGAGAGAGGAATAGGCCACCTTGACAATAACATCACCTGCAGGCAGGTCGTCTGTACACCGGTCCTCTATAGCCCTGGAAAAAATTCCGATCTCATCTTCCCTGACAACCAGGGCTTGAAATGATATTTTCTTCATGCCTATGCACACTACTCCACGAAAAGTTCACCGCCGATGATGGGCTGAATTGTACCGTCCGTTCTCTGCAGCTGGTAACGGCCATCGGGCATCAGTCCCGCTCCGGTGCCCTGCACGACTTCTCCCCGCGCTCCCTGCCATGATATTTTTTTCCCGAACAGAAAATCCCGCTGCTGCCAGTATCTGCTGATCTCATCTCTCAAGCTCATAAGATCTCTGCAGTACCGGTCCAACAGCAGAACGATGCCTGTCAGCAGGACTTCGAGATCATACCGTTTATTTTGTATACAATATAATGAGGTTATCGATTCCCGCAAGGAATGGGTAAATTTTTCAGGCCCGGTATTGATATTCAGCCCGATCCCGACGACAATAAATGGTATTGCCCGGGCAGCATTTGAATAGGGGGCGGCTTCGGTAAGGATACCGCCGAGCTTTCTGGACCCGGCATACACATCATTGGGCCATTTCAGCAGCAGCGGAACCCCTGCGGCCTTTTCGATTGTGGTGCAGCAGGCAACACCGGCGGCAAGGGTAAGAAAAGAGACGTGTTCGGGATCAATCACCGGGCGAAGAATGATGGAGAAATAGAGTCCGCCGGGCGGTGACACGAAAACTCTTGTCCGGCGCCCGCGCCCGCCGGACTGGGTTGCCGCGACAACCACTGTCCCGTGCCCGGCCCCCTGCTCGCCAAGTTCCATGGCAAGACTGCTGGTGGAACCGACATGCTCATACCTGATGATTTCCATTTCCAGACCCGGGGATGACACTGCTGCCAAACAAAAAAGCAGAGACCTTTGGACGGGCCTCTGCCTTACACACGTTATACCGGGACAGTTACTTTAAATACCCTCCTCTCCCTCTTCATCCTTTATGCGATCCGGTACCGCATACATGGTGGTGGAGCCGGATGACCAGAACATCAGTTTCCCTTCCCGTACCATCTCGTTGGCAAGATTCTTGATCATGCGGGGTTTGGCGTCCGGGTCGCATTTGTAAAAATCCTTGACATACAGCTGAGGCTTGGGTGCAGTTTGAGCTTTCTTGAGGATAGCTTCCTTCAATTCTTCTTTACTCAAAGCCATGTAGGGCCTCCTTTGACTAAAAATTGCAGTAAACGGCCCGGTCCATGTGAACCGGGCCGGGTAATTCAGCAGTTACTTGGTATAGGCGTCAGTGGCGCTGGTATACTTGAACTGGGTCGTTGTCCGCCATGTATCATAGGCCAGACGATAATCATCAACACACTTGTCGGTAAACGGTATGTTGCATTTCTCGAAGAATTTCTCCCAGCCGATACGCTCAGCCCACTCGCCGACACGCTCATATTTCCTGGCGTCTTTGGCATAGACTTCAAGGATGTTTTTCACTGCATCAACAACCTCGGGGAACCGGGGGGTGTTGTTCGGCAGGAACGGGATAACCATCTTGGAGAATTTCGGCGCTGATTTCGCATTGGAAACCTTGCCGCCGACCAGAATGGCGATACCATCACCTTCGGGATCAGCAAGCGGCATGGCCGGACACATGGTATAGCAGTTACCGCAGAACATGCAGCGGTCAACATTTACCTTGAGGGACTTGACCTCTTCACCGTCCACTTCAGCCTTGGCCGGCTTGATTGCTCCAAGCGGGCAGGCGGCGATGGCCAGGGGAACCTCGCAGACACCGGTAATACGCTCATGATCAATCATGGGCGGCTTACGGTGAACACCTAATATCGCGATATCGGACGCGTGAACCGCGCCACACATGTTCAGGCAGCAGGCCAATGCGATCCGTACCTGGGCCGGCAGTTTCATGGAGCCGAAGTACTCGAACAGCTCATCCATAACCGCCTTGACCGGTCCGGACGCATCCGTTGCCGGCGTATGGCAGTGAACCCAGCCCTGGGTATGCACGATGTTGGTTACACAGGCGCCGGTGCCACCTATGGGGAACTTGTTGCCGCGGCCCTTCAGGTCATCAATCAGCGGCTGTACCTTGTCCTTGGAATCAACCATGAACTCGACATTGTTCCTGGTGGTAAAGCGCAGGTAGCCATCACAGTGCCTGTCGGCGATATCACACATCTCCCTGATCAGTTCGATGGAGATCAGGCGCGCGGAACCGACGCGGACCGTGTACACTTCGTCGCTGGTCTCAGACACGTGAACCATGACACCCGGCTCAAGAATTTCATGATACAGCCATTTTCCCTTGTTATTTGCAATAACCGGCGGCAGGAATTTACTGTAGTGCGGGGGACCAAGGTCCGTAATTCTTCCCTCCATCGGATTATTCGGATCGTAACCCATGATAGAACCTCCTTATATCTAAATAAATTTGCTTAAAATAAATGGTTAGATCAATTTTCCACATTACATGGCGTGACGTTTTCTGAACTCTTTCACGTCGCGCTCGAAGCCACCCTCAACTTCCTCTTCCTTCCAGAAGACGTAGGGGTTGGAGCGGGGCTCCCGTACATGCTGCGGCGTGGGCTCAATCCCCATAACACTCAGGAAGGTCGGCAGACCGACACGCTGCATGGTTTCACCGACACGCTCACGGTTCTTGCCGACTTCCATCCACCAGTCCCAGATGTTCTCAATAACATCGATAACTTCCTGGAATTCATTATCCTTGTCAACCTTGACAAACGGAATAACCATGGTCGCGAACTGGGCGCCGTCAAGAATCGGAGCTTTCGCACCAACGCAGACTGTGGCTCCCATGTCCTTACCCGGACGCAGAGCACGCGGCATGACGTTTATGCAGTGCATGCAGCGGTTGCACTCTGCATTGTCGATTTTCAGCTCATCGCCTTCCATCCACATGCAGCCGGTCGGGCAGAGGTCGATGACTTCCTTCTTGATGCTGAAAGCACCCCAGTCTTTGCCGCTGTGGGCACCGCCGTTGGACGGGTAGTTGCCTGCGACATACTCTTTCACTGCAGCCTGGTCAATGCGGATATCATCCTTCCAGGTACCGATCAGGGCGAAGTCGGAACGGGCAATGGCGGCAACACAGTCATTGGGACAGCCGGAAAATTTGAACTTGAACTTATACGGAAAGGCAGGACGATGGATCTCATCCTGGTAATGCATGGTCAGGTGGTAGCAGACCTCCTGCGTATCGTAGCAGGCCCACTCACAGCGCGACTGACCGAGACAGCAGGACGGGGTCCTGAGGTTTGAACCGGATCCGCCAAGATCCTGCTCCAGGTCATGGGTCAGGTCCCAGAACAGAAGCTCCAGGTTCTCGGTGCGGGTTCCAAGCAGAACCAGGTCGCCGGTGGAACCGTGCATGTTGGTCATACCTGAGCCGTACTTCTCCCACAGGTCGCAGATAGCACGAAGGTTTTCCGTTGAATAGTACTTTGACGCCGGCTGGTTCAACCGTACGGTATGGAAATGCTCAACGCCGGGAAACTGCTGGGGGACGTCGGAATAACGGCCAACGATACCACCGCCGTAACCGAACACACCAACAATACCGCCGTGTTTCCAGTGCGTAATTCTATCTTTGTACGAAAGCTCAAGCTGGCCTAAAATATCCCAGCACTCGGGCTTGGTTTCAGCCTGCCGCTTCAGGTCGGTAACGAAGCTCGGCCATGGACCGCTCTCAAGCTGATCCAGCAAAGGGGTATCATGCTTTGGCATCTGTATTCCTCCTTTAAATCCAGTTAATATTACCTTTTACCTTTTACCCTAATAATTTTTGTAAACCGGGGATACGGGACAGCGCTAAAAAACACCTGTCCAAGTGAATCCTCATTCAGTCAGATGAGCTTATCCTCCCGTTATCTCTTTGTCAACAAAAAATCGAAAATTACTCTTCCACTGATTGACAATTCATTTTCACACCTTTTTCCGCAGATATCCGGCTGTTCTCAAAACAGCGCGCACCGTCGAATCCGGGTCATGCCTCACCGGACTGCCTTCATTCTGCAGGGCCATCTCTTCAAGCACCCGGCCGGCAAGTACCTTGCCGAGCTGGACCCCCTCCTGGTCAAAGGAATTAATGTTCCAGCAGAACCCCTGGAAGGTGATTTTATTCTCGTAAATGGCAAGGAGTTCTCCCATTGTCCCGGGAGTCAGCTTTTCTCCCATGAGGATCAGGCTGGGCCTGTTGCCGTCAAAGCGCTGGTTGGGATTCTCATGCTCCCTGCCCCGGGCCATGGCAAGCGACTGGGCCAGCATGTTGGCAACCAGTTTTTCCTGGGACGAGGTACTGTTCACCGAGATATCCCTGCCATACTGGCTTTGGCGGAAACCTATGAATTCCACCGGAACAACGGTGGTCCCCTGGTGAAGGAGCTGGTAAAAGGCGTGCTGCCCGTTGGTGCCCGGCTCTCCCCACACGACTGGGCCTGTCTTCCACGACACCCGGCGGCCGTTTCTGGACACCGACTTGCCGTTACTCTCCATATCGCATTGCTGCAGGTGGGCCGGGAACCTCCTGAGGGCCTGGCTGTAGGGAAGAACCGCCACCGTTTCACGCCCTAAAAAGTTCCTGTTCCAGATACCGATAAGCGCCATCATAAGCGGCACATTCTGCCGGACCTCTCTCTCTTCTGCCGCAACGTCCACGCTGTGCGCTCCCTGCAGAATATCGACAAAGGCATCATACCCCAGGGCAAAGCCCAAAGTAACCCCGCCGACCATGGAGGTGACGCTGTAGCGTCCCCCGATGTAATCAAACATGTGGAATGACGCCAGGTACTTGTCCGGATCGTCCATGGGGCTGCCCGCGCCGGTTACCGCCACCAGGTGGCGGCGGGGATCCAGACCCGCCTGCTGCAGCGCACCACGGACCAGCTGTTCATTGGTCAGGGTTTCAAGAGTTGTGCCGCTCTTGGACACGACATTGATCAGGGTGCGGGAGAGATCCACTCCAGCCAGGACCCGGGCCGCATCATCAGGATCCACATTGGATATAAAACGGGCTGACCTGCCGTTATGCCTGTACCGCTCAAGCGCCAGGTACAGGGCCCGCGGGCCGAGATCGGAGCCGCCGATGCCCACCTGGATCATGGTGGTAAAGGACTCTCCCCGTTCATTGACAACGGCGCCCTGCTCAAGCTCCTCAAGGAACTTGCGCAGGCGGGCCAGCTGCTCCTTGGCCTGGGTTGCCGCTTCAAGGTTGAGCGGGGTACTGGAAAAAATATCGCGGCAGGCCGTATGCAGGACCCTCCTGTTTTCACTTGCCAACCCCTCTATCCGGTTAATCGTCTCCCCCCTCTTCATGGCAAGAAACTTGTCAACCAGCCCGGCCTCATCGGCAAGCCGCTGCAAGGTGTCCATCACCCTGTCGTCAACCTGCTGGGCAGCATAGAGAAGGTCAAATCCATCCGTTGACGCGACATGGCTGCGGATCCTTTCAGCAGACAGCGCTGCCGGCCCGGTCAGGTCATAGGGCTCCCCGGCCAGTTCAGATAAGGTTTGGACACTTGTGAAATCGGAGAATTCCTTGAACTGCATATCAGCTCCCCCTCGAGTTGCCTAACTCTATTAACCTGCTGTAACATCGGAAACAGGGCGCACACCCCACTTGCCTGTCAGCTTGAAGACTGTCAGCGGAAAGTTGAAATATTCTTATTTAAAAACCAGCCAGCTCTTTCATCTCGCGTATCCTGGCCCGGTAATCTTCCCGGCCGAATATCGCGGATCCGGCGACAAAAATATTGGCCCCGGCTTCCGCAACCGCGGCAATGGTAGCCGGGCTGACCCCTCCGTCAACCTCAATCCCGATGGGACGGCCGACCGCCTCTATCATCTCCCTGAGCCGCCGGATCTTGCCCAGGGACGACTCGATAAAAGACTGCCCCCCGAAACCCGGGTTCACGCTCATCAGCATGACCAGGTCCAGGTCGGGCAATATTATGTCCAGGGTGGTAAGCGACGTTGCCGGGTTCAGGACAGCGCCGGCCTTTTTGCCCAGGTCCCTTATCCGGTGGATGGTGCGATGCAGATGGTCGCAGGCCTCGACATGCACTGTGATCCAGTCAGCGCCGGCATCGGCAAAATCCTGTACATACCTGTCCGCATCACTGATCATCAGGTGGACATCAAGCGGCAGGGAGGTAACGCGCCTGACAGCTCTGACCACCAGCGGCCCGATGGTAATGTTGGGCACAAAATGGCCGTCCATCACGTCAATATGGATCACGTCCGCCCCCGCGTCCTCCACTGCTCTGATTTCCTCTCCCAGGCGGGAAAAATCCGCCGAAAGTATGGAAGGCGCTATCATCGTGTTCATCATCATTTCCCTGTGCAACCTCTCTTGTCAATTTTCCGACTTGTGTTAAGCCGCATACCAGGCTGAAGGCCATGGGACTGTAAGCACAAACTCGCCTGGCAGCCCGCTCCAAACAGCTGCGGCCTAACATAACCCTGGATCCGTGAGCGTTCGAGAACGGTGCAGATACAAGGCGGCAACAATGTTGATTATCCTGGTGTGATATCAACGAGTTGCCAACGCCGTAGATGTGCCGTTATCGGACGCCCCGCAGGGCGGCGTGGTGAATAAGACGCCCTATGTTGTATTATA
>JAJRVA010000165.1 GCA_024277485.1 Deltaproteobacteria bacterium
CATTGATATTCATCCCGGGGCGGAAATCGGACACAGCTTTTTCATAGATCATGGCGCAGGAGTCGTGGTCGGCGAGACAACTCAAATCGGCAACCGGGTGCGGATCTACCAGGGCGTTACCCTCGGCGCGCTGTCCCTGCCCAGAAACGCCGGGGCGGAACTCCGTGATACCAGGCGGCATCCGACCATTGAAGATGACGTCATTATTTATGCCAACGCCACGATCCTGGGCGGCAATACCGTCATCGGCGCACGGTCGATCATCGGCGGCAATGTCTGGCTGACGGAAAGTGTCGGCAGTGACACTAAAGTTCTTCTGAAACAACCCGAACTTGTGTACTTAGGCCAAAAGGAACAGTCAAATGGAAGATCTGAAAAATGATATCACCCTGTCTGTAGGCAACACTCCCCTTGTCCGTCTCAAAAGTATAAGCAGGGAACTGGGGATGGATGTCATGGGCAAAATGGAGTCAGGCAACCCGCTTGGCAGCGTCAAGGACAGGATAGCGGTCGCCATGATAGATGCCGCGGAAAGGGACGGTTTCCTGACCTCTGAAACTACCATCATTGAGCCGACCAGTGGCAACACCGGTATAGGCCTGGTTTTTGTTTCTGCCTGCCGGGGCTATAAACTGATCTTGACCATGCCTGAAACCATGAGCATTGAACGCCGTAAACTGCTGCAGCACTTCGGGGCCCGGCTTGTCCTGACACCCGGCGAGTTAGGGATGCGCGGGGCCATCGACAAAGCCCTTGAGCTGGTCAGGGAGACTCCCGGCGCCTGGATGCCTGACCAGTTCGCCAATCCGGCCAACCCCGAAATTCACCGCCTGACAACCGGCATTGAGATCTGGCAGCAGACCGAGGGGCAGATAGATATCTTTGTCTCCGGCGTCGGCACAGGCGGAACGATTACCGGGGCCGGCGGACTGCTCAAGGAAAAGCGGCCCGGCCTCCACGTGGTGGCTGTTGAACCGGCCGACTCCCCCGTACTCTCAGGAGGCGATCCGGGACCGCACAAGATCCAGGGCATCGGGGCAGGCTTTGTCCCCGACGTTCTTGACAGGTCGGTCATTGAC
The DNA here is from genome assembly GCA_024277485.1 of Deltaproteobacteria bacterium. The sequence continues at coordinate 1,080 of JAJRVA010000165.1, forward strand.
GAAGTTATCCAGATAACAAACGACGAGGCCTTTGACACTGCCCGTCAAATTGCTCGACATGAAGGTATTTTATGTGGTATATCTTCGGGAGCAGCTGTGGCGGCAGCAGGAAAACTGGCGCTCAAACCTGAGCATAAAGGAAAAAACGTCGTTGTCATCCTGCCGGACACCGGAGAAAGGTACCTGAGTACTCCTCTTATGCAGCAACAATAGATTCTGAAAAATGACGAGACGAGGTTGACCATGGTTGAGAAGGAACGGCGTAACTGCCGGAGATATACAATGAATTTCCCCGTCATAATCAGCTCCACCCGGGCCCTTGGCAATGCCGAGGGCTGTCATTACGGAGAAATCCTGGATGCGGGAAAACACGGTGTCCGGATGCGGGTGAATAAATTCGGCTCCCTGGCTGTGGGGACGGAATTGATGCTCATCTGCCAGTCCGCTGCCCAGCCTCAGCAGAGCAGCACCTGCATGCCCGTACCGATCAAGGGAAGAGTGGTCTGGGAGGATGCCGACAGCCGGGAATTTGCCCTGGTATACGTACACTGACAGCCCGGGGGGCGGCTTTGTCCTGCCTTTCAACAGCAGGGGTCAACGGTTCTCTTCGTCCTCCTGCTCATCTTCGTCATCTCCCACGACAAGGAGATTGATCTGTCCGTTTTCACTCTTCAGCTCACCAATCATTTTCTGCCATCCAGCCGGGGGGTTGTGGACCTTGAAGCCCATGGTTTTGTACATCCCCCTGTTGGTGGACTGTATCCAGCAGGGATGGAGGCTGACCTTGACATCACCGGCAGGGCTGTGCACGACAACCGTACAGGTTTTGGACGAATCGTCGAAATCAGCGGGAATCTTTGTCAGGCGTAAACCGTTTTCAGACAGATCTTCAACTACGCCCAGGCAGGAGGTTTTCCCGTCGGAAACAACAGCCATGAGACCGGCCATTTTGTGCCGTGAGCGCTCCCTGTTCCCCTCGTCCTCAGTTCCTCCCGTGATGGTATCAACAAAATCAAGCCACTCCGGGGGCGGATCATCAATCTGGAAACCTATCCTCTTGTGTTGTCCCCTCTCGGTTAAATGGACCCATTTAGGATGCAGGGCCAGTTTGAAGTCCTTCAGTGGTGCATTAATTGTCGCAAAACACTTGTGTACGGTTTCATCAAAACCTGCCGGAATCTCAGACACGCCCACACCGGTCTTTGATACATCTTCGACAACGACAAGAAAAGCGGACTTTCCATCTGAAATGTTCGACTCGATACCCGATACCTTATAGCGTTCGCACTTGCGCCGATCTATGCTCATGAAAACCCCTCTGCAGGACAAAATGGTGTTCTTCCGGACAGCGGCCGGAAGTGAAGTACGTGCAAAAAACTTCTGCCCGAACACGCCGTAACTCAGGTTTAATTATCAATGTTATGTCCTGTGTTGTCAAGTTGGAATCACGCCTGGCTGTCCCTGCAGAAAAAACAATGTGCCGGCAGCATGGAATATACTGCTGACGACTCACCCGGTTCACACCCTGACAGGCAATGCACCTGTTGCATGATGGGTGAAAGTGATGAAGAAAAAAGCTATGGCTGAAAAACAGCCTCCATGGAGGAGGCGTAAGGGGGGCCTGAAATTACATTTCCCGGGACTGGTCGGTTACAAGTGCGCAGAAAGGATCCACGCATGTGTCGAGTTCTCTGACAAACTCTGTCCAGTCGTCCGGTGGATTTTCAATCCGAAAACCGATCATCTTGTACATTCCATTGTTGGTCACCCGGGTCCATCTGGGCTGGAGCGTAATGGTAAAATCATTTTCCGGGCCGGTGACAACAGAATAGCATCTGGCGGCGGTATCATCAAAGACCGCAGGCACCTTGGAAATCCGCACACCTCCGGTCGAGATATCCTCAACAATGCTGACATAGGTTGATTTGCCGTCGGAAATGTTTGACATGAGCCCCACTGTAGCATGCCGGACACTTTTCCGGCCGTTTTCTTCCATAATAAATCCCATTCAATTCCCCGGCAACATTCATGAGACTATGCTGCAGATCGCAATTTGAAATAACGTCTTTCACACACGTGCCCACAATAGCAGACCTATATTCTATATTATCGTCGCTATACAGGTTGCTGTCAAGCAGCAAATAAGGTTTACAGCCTGTTACCGGCTCAACCCGGCAATACCATCAGGCTTCCTCAAGGGCCTGAGCCAGGTCATCTACAATATCTTCAACATGCTCTATACCCACGGAAAGCCGGATAAAGTCGGGCGACACGCCGGCTGATGCCTGCTCTTCCGGAGTCAACTGGGAATGGGTTGTCGAGGCCGGGTGTATGGCCAGGCTCCTGGAATCTCCGATATTGGCCAGGTGGCTGACGAGCTTGAGGCTGTTGATAAACTTTTTCCCCGCGTCAAGGCCGCCCCTGATGCCGAAGCCAACCAGGGCTCCAAAACCGTGCTGCATGTATTTCGCCGCCAGTTCATGCGTTGCATGCTTCTCGAGACCGGGATAAAGGACCCATTCCACCCTGGGATGCTGCTGCAGATAACGGGCCACGGCAAGCGCGTTTTCACTGTGGCGCTCCATCCTCAGGGGCAGGGTTTCAATACCCTGCAGAATGAGGAAACTGTTGAACGGGGAAAGACAGGCGCCGGTATCACGGAGCAGAATTGTTCTGGCCCGGATTATATACGCTGCCCTGCCGACGGCATCAGCCCAGATCACGCCGCCATAGGACGGGTCCGGCTGTGTGAGCATGGGAAATTTCCCTGACGCCTTCCAGTCAAAGTTGCCGGAATCAACAAGAACCCCGCCGATGGAATTGCCGTGCCCGCCGCAGAATTTCGTCAGCGAGTGGGCCACGATGTCCGCGCCAAAATCAAGGGGCCGGCACAGGTACGGTGTCGGTACCGTATTGTCGACGATAAGCGGCACGCCCGCCCCGTGCGCGACAGCAGCAATTTTCTCCAGGTCAGGCACATCAAGCCTGGGGTTGCCGATGGTTTCCACAAAGACACACCTGGTCCTGTCCGTAATGGCTGCTGCAATGTCATCGGGGCCGTTGCCTTCGACAAAGGTCGTTGTTATCCCGTAGCGCGGCAATGTGTGGTGGAAAAGATTATAGGTGCCGCCGTACAGGCTTGAGGAGGACACAATATGATCGCCCTGGACGCAGATATTGAGCACAGCATAGGTGATGGCGGCCGAACCGGAGCTCGTGGCCAGGGCACCGACACCGCCCTCAAGCTGCATCATGCGGCGTTCCAGCACATCCGTTGTCGGATTCATGATCCGGGTATAGATATTGCCGGTCGCCTCCGGGGAAAAGTCTTCAGGCCGCAGGCCGTCCTGGTCAAGGTTGAGGCGCGGGGCCCACACCTCCGGCTTCAGGCTGAACAGGCCGGCGGCATCCTCGGTATCAGCAAACACGAAACTGGTTGTCTGATAAATAGGTACGGCCCGGCTTCGCGTTGCCGAGTCAGGCACATGCCCGCCGTGCAGAACAACGGTTTCGGCTTTCAGGTTTTTCATAGTATCTCCTCGTTACTCCATGTATCCCGGTCAAAAGACTGTACAAGTGAAACATATAACGGTAAAAATAGCAATTCAAGTTTAGTGCGATTTCTTACCACACCGTGGTGCTTCATTCAAGAAAAATACGAATACTCATGGACCTTCTTTTGTACTGCCGGGCCGTCAGTAAATCCATCGGTCCCAGATTACTCTTTGGCGGGATTTCCTTTACCGTCTACAGGGGGGACCGCATTGGAATCATCGGGGCAAACGGGACCGGCAAAACAACCCTGCTCCGCCTCCTCAGCGGGCTGGACA
>JAJRVA010000166.1 GCA_024277485.1 Deltaproteobacteria bacterium
ACCGTACCCGGGGAAGCCTGTTATTGTTCAAGAAACCGCATAATTCAGCTTGTTGGTGAGAATATGGCCAGGAAAAAGAAAGAAGTCGTACATGCGCAGTTCAGCGGCGAGGTGATCGCCGAACCGGGTGGTGAACACTTAAACAGCTGTTTTTCATGCGGCGCCTGTTCCGGCATCTGCCCGGTCAGCCAGGCTATTCCGGAATTTGATCCCCGCAAGATTATACACATGGTTCGCATGGGCCTGTCAGAGCGACTCCTGTCCTCGGACCTGCTCTGGTACTGTTCCGGTTGCCGAAGCTGTGTGTTTGTCTGCCCGCAGGATGTCAGTTTTGCGGACATCATGGGAGCGCTCTCCAGGCTGGCAATACGCAAAGGATATGTCAGCAAAGAGCAGCTTGTTGCCAAGGGAAAGGCAGCCGAGGTTAAGCGCGATCTCTGCGTTTCGTGCCTGACCTGTGTGCGGGTCTGCCCCTGGGAAATTCCCAAGATTGATGAAGGTGGATATGCCGCCATAGATGTGGAAGGATGCCGGGCATGCGGTATATGTGTTGCAGAGTGCCCAGCCCAGGCCATTGTACTGAACGAATCCGAGGATGAGCGGCTTATCGCTGCCTGTGGAATATAACACGTGGAGACGGAAATGAGCTTTACCCCTGATATCAGAGTATTCAGCTGTCATTATACATCCCAGCAGAGCTGTGCAGGTGAAGGCAAAGAACTGGAACGCCTCGATTTTCCGGAAAATGTTCGCCTTTCCAGGGTGACCTGTACCGGCAAGCTGCAGGAGGTGACCCTGCTGGGGGCTTTTGAGGACGGGGCTGACGGCGTCTATGTTGTCGGCTGTCCGGCCGATTCCTGCCACAACGTCAAAGGCAGCCAGCGGGCGGCCAAAAGAGTCGAGGCCGTCAAACAGGCCCTTGGCGAGCTTGATATCGAGCCTGAGCGGGTGGCGATGTACCACCTGCCCCGTGGTCTGCACCCGGAGTTTGTCGATGCTGCCAAAGAGATGAACGAACGTATCCAACAGATGGGTCCCAGTCCGTTCTGAAACGGAGAACCTGATTATTTTCAGGAATACCCCTTCAATGGACTGAACTGATCCGTTATTCGAGAGGAGTTACAGATGATCGTCGCTGAAAGAAAGCCCATGGCAGAGATACTGGACATGGTCAAAGACTGCAAAAAAATCCTTGTTCTGGCCTGCCGGGGCTGCGTTACCGTCTGTTCCGCAGGTGGTGAACGGGAAGCCGAGATCCTGGCCTCTCTCATCAGGCTCGGCCTGAAAAAGAACGGCAGAAAAGCGAAAGTGTTTGAAGGCTCCTTGGTCCGCCAGTGTGACAGGGAATACATTGACGCTATTGACGAATGGAAAGGCAAGTATGATGCCATTGTATCCACGGCCTGTGGGGTCGGGGTCAACTTCATTGCCAACCTGCGGCCGTCTGATGCTGTATTTCCTGCTTTAAACACCTCCTTTTTCGGCGGTTCCGCCGAACAGGGAATCTGGAGCGAGCAGTGTGCCGGCTGCGGCAACTGCGTGCTGCACCTGACTGGAGGTCTCTGCCCGGTGGCGCGCTGCGCGAAAAGCCTGATGAACGGCCCCTGCGGAGGCTCGGTTGACGGTTGCTGCGAGATCAACAAAAATGTCGATTGCATATGGCAGATGATCTACGACCGCATGGGCCGTCTTGACCGCCGGGACGAAATGAGTGAACCCGCTCCCATCAGGGACTGGTCTGTTGCCGGGCACGGCGGGCCGCGCAAGCAGGTCCGGGACGACCTGACGGTCTAAGCCATGAAACCGGCGGAAGTCATCCAGAGGCTGAAAGACGGCAACAGACGTTTTGTGGCCGACAAACTGGACGGCAAACTCCAGGATTCAATGCAGAGGCAGGCCCTGACCGGCGGACAGTCGCCCTATGCTGTTATCCTTGGCTGTGCGGACAGCCGCGTTGTACCGGAACTCATCTTTGACACCGGATTAGGTGAATTATTCGTGGTCCGGGTTGCCGGCAATGTTGCCAACACCTCTTCCATTGCCAGCATCGAGTATGCCGTGGCACACCTGAAGGCCGGGGTGATCGTTGTCCTGGGACATGAGTGCTGCGGGGCTGTCGCCGCGGCAATCGAAGGGGGAGACAACGGCTACAACCTGAACCACCTGCTTGCCCACATCACGCCTGCACTGGACGCTGCACAGGGCCGGGACATGAGCGATATCATACGAAAAAACGCGCGGCTCACTGCCGGCGATCTGGAGACGCGATCGCCGATCCTTGCCCGGGCCGCGCAAAACGGGAACCTTGTGATCCTTCCCGCCTACTACAATCTTGACAGCGGCAGGGTCGACTTCCTGGAAAGTCCCTGAACCCGTGCCGGCTGATTTCTGCAGAAACAGTCAGGGATGTCGCAAAAAAAACTTGTCATAAGCCGGCAGCGGATCCAGGAGAGGGTACGCAGTCTGGCCGCGCAGATCAGCGCTGACTACAGGGGAAAAAAACTCGTCCTGGCCGGCGTCCTGAACGGCGCTTTTATCTTTCTTGCCGACCTCTCCCGGGCCATTGTCGTTCCCCATGAAATTGACTTTATCCGCGTTGCGAGCTACGGTACGGGCGCAGATTCCTCCGGCAAAATCAGGCTCACCAAGGATGTTGAACTGGACCTGGCAGACAAGCATGTCCTGCTGGTCGAGGATATTGTCGATACCGGCGCCACCCTGGCCTGGCTGGCGGAACAGTTCCGCGGCAAACACGCCCGGTCCGTCCGGATATGCGCCCTGATCGATAAAAAGGAACGCCGGAAGACAGAGGTCCTTGTCGACTATACCGGCTTTGTCCTGGAGAGCGGTTTTCTGGTCGGTTACGGGCTGGATTATGCTGAACAGCATCGACACCTGGCTGAAATCTACAGCCTGAATTTTTCCTAATCAGAGACAAAAGGAGGACGATCAATGCCGGCAAAAAAAATTGCTGTTGTCCTGTCAGGCTGCGGCCACCAGGACGGGGCTGAAATTCACGAGGCAACCCTGACTCTCTGGGCCATTCACAAACATGGCGCTGAATTTCACTGTTTTGCGCCAGATACAATGCAGCATCATGTCCTCAACCACATCACCGGCCAGGAAATGGATGAGCAGCGCAACGTGCTCATCGAGTCGGCCCGCATCGCCCGGGGAAAAGTAACGGATATCAGCCAGTTTGATGCCGGCGACTTTGACGGACTCATCTTCCCCGGCGGGGTAGGCGCGGCCAAGAACCTGTGCACCTACGCCATTGACGGACCGGACTGCACGGTGAACCCTGATGTTGAACGGGCGATCCGGGAGATGCATGAGGCCGGCAAACCCATCGGCGCCCTCTGCATTGCCCCGGTCATTGTGGCAAAAGTGCTGGGCCGAATTGAGGTAACCATCGGCAGCGATGACAACACGGCAGCAAACATTGAACAGATGGGCGCCACCCATGTCCCGACCGGTCATGGTGAAATAACCGTTGACCGGAAAAACAGGGTGGTCACCACGCCCTGCTACATGCTGGATGCCCGGGTCGACCAGATAGGCGAGGGGGCTGAAAACCTGGTCAAAGCGGTTCTGGAAATGAGTGACTGATCAACTTTTCAGCTTTCACTGGCACTCTTATGTATTATATTGAGAAGTGCAGTCCCCATTGCAGGCAGGGTGGATTGCCTGCGAACAGGTTCAGCCCCTGCCGTTGACTGTTACCCATGAAGCCCCGCCGTTGCTTGAAAAAGCGGCAGAGCTCAAAGCCGTCCACCTATTATCACTTGCCGATGCCTCGATAGCTGCAGCCGCTATTGAGGAAGAGGCAGTTCTTGTTCATAAGGATCCGGAATTCTCCCACCTGGACGGGCAGCAATTAGCACTTCCCTTTCAATAAACGTAAAAAACTTACTCAATGACCACCCATTTTCCGGTCCGGGACGACTCCAGGCATGCCTCGCACAGCCTGACGGCGGCCAGGCCATCCTCCGGGGGAACCGGGTTCGGCGCCCTGCCTGCCAGGTACTGGACCCAGTCCTGCAGGAGCGGCACCAGTGTATTCTCCGGCGGCCCGGTCTCCAGCCTTTCCCTCCCGGCGCCGTGGACACGCTCAAGGGTATGATGGATCTGCTCCCCGTGGAGCTGCCCCCTGCGGCCGATAAACTCGAACCGGCCTGAACGGGCATTGCCGACTTTTGAGCAATCTATTGTGCCGACAATATCATCTTCCATTTCCACCATGACCGCCAGCAGGTCCTCCAGCACAGCGCTGTGGTGCTTACGGCTGACAGCCAGGACCCGGCGGATCTCCCGGCCGGTTATAAAGCGGAGGGCGTCAAAGACATGCACGGCGGTGTGGAAACTGACCCCGGCGCCGGCCAGGTCAGGATCTTCATGCCAGGCAAGAGTGGAAGGTTCAAGCCGCTGGTTGGCGGAAAAACAGAAAAGTCGGCCAATGGACGGCAGTTCCCTGCGCAGGCCGAGGATGACCCGATTATAACGCAGGGTCTGCGCCACGGTCAGCGGCAGACTTTGACGGGAAAAAAGATCGACTATTTCACGGGCAGAAGCGGTGCCCTCGGCCAGTGGTTTCTCCACAAGCAGCGGCTTGCTCACCCCGGCACATTCCCGGGCAATATCCGGATTCAGGGTCGGGGGGACCGCGGCGATAACAGCCTCAACACAGCTGTCCATAACCAGGTCCTGCCAGTCCGCGTGCCAGGTGCTGTGCCAGCGGTCGGCCTGCCCGGCCGCCTCTTCTGAACGCCTGCTAATTGCCGCCAGTTCAAGCCCTTCAACATCATTGACAATATGGTTGGCATAACGGCTGCCATGCCGTCCCGTACCTATTATCCCTACGCGCATCCGGACTCCCTACTGTTTTTTTACTCGACAAGTTCGTGGATGCCCACCACCCGGGCACTTTTCAGCAGGGTCTCCCTGCACCGGCCAAGCGCGGTCAGGGTCGCCTCATTCGGGTGCCCAATCCCGATGGCATCTCCCTGTTCCCTGGCAATGGCGATAAGCTCCTTCAGCTGACGGCAGATATCTTCCTGGGTGTGAACATTATCGAGAAAAACGTGCCGCCTGGCGGTCCTGATTCCCATGACGCGGGCCTCATCCATGCCTGTACTCGCCGCGCTGGTCATGGAATCGACAAAGAACAAGCCCTCCTCCCTGAGCACACCGAGAAACCGGCGCATGGCCGGTCGATCTTCGGTGAAACGGGAACCCATATGGTTGTTCACCCCGACAGCATGTGGAACCAGGGCCAGGTTTCCCCGCACGCTCAAGGCCAGTTCTCCCGGGGACTCCGCCAGGTACAGGGTCCCCGGGCCGGGATCCCACCGGGGATCCGTGGCCTCCATGGGCATGTGAACAAGGATATCGTGTCCCTGTTCCCAGGCCTGTTCCTCCAGTTCCGGCGTAAAAGGGGCATGGGGCAGAAAGGAATAGGTCAGGTTCAGGTCAAGGTCCAGCATCTGCTCACCCAGCCGCCGCTGGTTCCCCATATCATCAATGATGATCGCGATACGGGGTTTTTCCTGCTGGTCAGTCGGGGAAGAACAGGCCTCTTCATCCACTCCGGTTACGGTGCCGGCCCGACCAGGAACCTCAGGCCCTGCCTCTGCGGATCGCGTTGCAAGAGACGAAGGAGAGACGGCCTTCCCATCTGGCCCAACACTCCCCTGATCTCCTGAACCGGGCTCATTCATCGCATTTCGCGTATTCGTACACGATACCAGTGTGAGCGCGAGCAGGAGAACAACAGTACTACGGCACACAATATTGAAAAACGAAAAGTCCCGGCAAACCGTCCTCCCCATGCAACTTACCTGTCCCTGTCCAGGACATACCGGGCAAGCCCGGTCAAGACTGCCAGGCAGCCGGGATCCCCGCTTTGGGAAAAAACCTCCAGGGCGGCAACAGCATCTCCCACAAGTGCTGCAGCGGTCTCGCCTGCCGACTTGAAGCCGTGATTTTTCTCCACCAGTTCCGAGAGAGCGGCGCAGGCCTGCGGATCGGTCCGGTCGCCCGAAAACAGGGCAATAATCGCCTCCCGGTCCTGACTGTCTGCAGTTTTCAGGGCCCGAATCAACGGCAGGGTCATCTTGCCTTCGACAAAGTCATTGCCTGTCTTTTTCCCGGTACGTGCAGTATCACCGAGATAGTCGAGCAGGTCGTCGACCACCTGGAAGGCCTTGCCCAGCTTGTGACCGTACGTTGCCATGGCCTGGCGCTGTCGCTCGTCAGCCCCACCAAAAAGAGCGCCGATCTCGCAGGTTGACTCGATGAGCAGGGCGGTTTTCCGGTGGATCACCCCAAAGTACTGTTCTTCGGTTACCTGGCAGTCCGCGGCAAAGCGCAACTGCAGAAATTCCCCGTCCACCATGCCGGCGGTGGCTCGACAGAAGATATCCAGGCCCTCCTGGCCGCTGTACAACCCTACAAGATGCATGGACCGGGCATGGAGCCAGTCGCCGGCAAGGATGGCGGCGGCCATGCCGTATTTTCTTCCCACCGACGGTCGGCCCCGTCTCTCCCGGGCATTGTCGATGACATCATCATGCACCAGGGTCGCCACATGCAGGTATTCAAAGGCAGCGGCAAGCCTGTAAACAGAGCCGTCATCCTCCAGGCAGCATATCCGCGCGGCAAGAACGGCCAGCAGGGGACGTATCCTCTTCCCTCCGCCGAACAGGGCATACTGAAGCACCTCGACCAGCAGGGGATCATTGTCCCGGAGCGCCGCGGACAGGTCATCACGCATGGCCGCTTCAATGGATGCGGCTTCCCGGGTTACATATTCACGCAGATCCGTCATCTCGGCTGACGCTTTATTCATTCCCTTCTCCGGCAAAAAAGGTTTTCACCGTGGTCATGTCCCGGCACACAGGGCTGGGCGGCAGGCTCTCCAGGAAAGAGCATCCGTACCCCTTGGTAAACAGCCGCACATCCAGTATGGCCATGACCCCCCGGTCACTGGATGACCGCATGAGCCGCCCCACCCCCTGGCGCAGGCTCAGCACGGCCCGGGGAACCTGGAAGTCAAAAAACGGGTTGCCGCCGCCGGCCCGGATTCGATTTATCCTCGCCATAATAACAGGGTCGGTGGGGACTTCAAACGGTAATTTGTCAATGATGACCAGGCTGAGCGATTCTCCCGGAATATCGACCCCCTCCCAGAAACTGGCCACCGCGAACAGGACCGCTTCCCTGGTGCCGGCAAAACGTGAGAGCAGTTCATGGCGGGAAGCGCTTCCCTGCACCAGCAGGGGAAAGTGCAAGGTATCCTGCAGGGCGTGAAAGGCGCTGTCCATGGCCTGAAACGAGGTGAAAAGAACCAGGGCCCTGCCGCCGGACACGGTTATCAACTCGCCGATCCTGTTGTGCAGGGCCGGATTGTATCCCGGCGCCTGCGGTTCCGGGAAGCCCTTTTCCGGGACATACAGCAGGGTTCGGTTCGGGTAGTCAAAGGGAGAAGGGAATGCCATGGTTTCAGTTTCTTCAGGGATGCCTAACCGGTGCAGAAAATAACTGAAATCCCCCCGTGTCGACAGGGTTGCCGAGGTAAAGACTGCTTTTTTCACCATGGTAAACAGGCTTTCGCGCAGGTCCTCGGCCACGTCAATGGGAGTGGCCGACAGGACCAGGTTTTTCTCCCTTCTCTCGTACCAGTGGGTGTAGCGTACCTCTTCGTCAGGAATGTCACCAAATGTTTCCGCCGTAACAGTTTCCAGCCGGGACGAGAGTTCGGCAGCCCGGAGGCTGTACTGCCCCCAGGGTTCCGAACTCTCGTCCAGCCCTTCCACTGTGTCGGCCAGGCGGTCCAGACCACTGACCAGGCGATCCCTGCTTTTTGCAAGTTCGGGATGATGTTCCAGCAGGCCGGAGAGGGGAAAGCGACCGATTTCCGGTGGGAAGTGAGAAAAAAAGTGTTCCAGGGCTCCACCCACCGACCGGCAGGCGGCAATGACGCCCTTTTGCCGCTTACCGCTTACATCGACCTGGGCGCTTCTCTCCACATCAGCCACCAGGTCCAGGACCTGGTAGCGGGTGAAGGAAAAACCGAAAAAAACCGTGGCCACGTTTTCCACGTGATGCGCCTCGTCGAAAATAACCGTATCGTAACGGGGCAGCACCTCTCCATAGCCGGTACGGCGGACGGCCAGGTCGGAAAACAGCAAATGATGGTTGACAACCAGAAGCCTGCTTGCCGCGGCATCACGGCGGAGCCGGCTCAAAAAACAGATCGCCGCATCCGGACAGTCGGCGCCCAGGCAGAAATGTGACTGGCAGCAGATCTTCTGCCAGACAGGCGAGTTGCCCGGCAGCCATTTCAGCTCGGAACGGTCCCCATGGACAGTCCCGCCGATCCAGTCGCTGATCCGCGCGAGAGTCGTATCGTCAAAAAGCCCGCCCTGCCTGGCAGCCAGAAACTGATGCCAGCGGTAATGGCAGAGGTAATTCTGCCTGCCCTTGACACAGAGCGCCGTGAGTTCCGGATCAATATAGTGTTGAATAAAGGGAATTTCACCCTGCAGTATCTGGTCCTGCAGGTTACGGGTGTTGGTTGAGACCACAACCCTGCGGCCGCTCAGGACCGCGGGGACCAGGTAGGCGAGTGTTTTGCCGAGTCCGGTTTCCGCCTCAACAACGAGACAGGAGACGCGCTCCGGGTCCTGCAGAACCCCGGCCACGGCCTTGGCCATCTGCTGCTGACCCGGTCTCGGCTCATAGTGCGTCAGATAACGGGCAAGAACGCCACCCGGTCCGAATATTTCGTCCATGGTCTCTCTTTCAAGATGAGGGATTGAAAACAACAGCGACAGTAATTCATCTCCTTACCACGCCATGCCTCTGCTGACAATCGGGAATGAATTGTCTTTCTTGACACCGTCACCGTTCACAGGTAAATTCCTCAATCATGCTCACCCCTGAAAATCCCGGCCCCACCATATCGCTTCCCGAACATGCGGGAGAGCTGCTTGAGGGAGACGAACTCGTCCTCATCGTGGACGATTACCCTGATATCGTCCAGCTGCTCAAGGAGTTTCTTGAGGACCAGGGACTCCCCACCCTGACGGCCGGTTCCGTTGCCGAGCTCCACCAGAACCTGGAACACAAGAACATCGCCCTGGCCATACTTGATATCGGTCTGCCTGACGGCAGCGGTATTGACCTGCTGCCGGATATAAGCAGCCGTTATCCGGACATGGCCATCATTATGCTGACCGCGGTAACCGACCTGCAGACCGCCCTTGAATGCATGCGCCAGGGTGCGGATGACTACCTGACAAAGCCGGTCCAGTTCACTGAATTTTATGCCACGGTCCGCAAGGTTCTGGAAAAAAGACGGCTGAAAATAAACAACCGCCGTTATCAGCGCCAGATAGAACAGGCCAACTTCAGAATCATGCTTCTCCATGAACTGACAATGAAAATGAATTCCGCCTACCTGAGCATGGTAGAGCTTGATGAGATTCTCCAGGCCATCCTGGTCGGCATCACCGCAGAAGAGGGGCTGCGGTTCAACAGGGCCTTTTTGGCTCTTTTTGATACCACCGGTGCGTACCTTGAAGGTAAAATGGCCATCGGCCCGGGCTGCAGGGATGATGCAGGCCGTATCTGGCAGGAGATGCAGGAACGGGACCTGAGCATCAGCGAACTCATCGACAATATCAAGGATGACTGTTTTACCGGCGATTCCGAGGTCAACGAGATTATCAGGTCTCTGAAAATCAATGCCGGGGATACGGAACACATTCTGATACGGTCGGTCAGGGACAAAAAATCCATTAACGTGATAAATGGACACAATGAATTTCCCGTGTCTCCTGATCTCATGGAGCTTCTCCGGGAAGACACCTTTGTTATTGTGCCGCTGTTTTCCTCGGGACGTTCCCTGGGGGTCATCATTGCCGATCATTTCGTCACCCGGGAACCCATATCCGGGGAACTGATCAGCGCCCTGGAAAGCTTTGCGAGCCAGGCCAGCCTTGCCATAGAGCATTGCAACCTGTACATGGCCATGGAAAACAAGATCGCCGAGCTTGAGGCGGTCACCCACGAGCTTGAAAAAAACAAGGACCTGCTGGTGGAAGCTGAACGGTATTCCGCCCTGGGACATATGGCGGCCCAGCTGGTCCACAACATCCGCAACCCGATTACCTCCATCGGCGGTACGGCCAGGCTGCTGGCCAGGAAAACCAGGGATCCGGAATGGCTCAAGTTCCTCAACATGATGACAGGTGAAGCGGGCAAGATTGAAGATACCCTGCAGGACCTGTTCAGTTTTGTGGACCAGAAAACCCCGGCCAGGGAAGACACCCGCCTCTACCCGCTCATCAGAAAATCGATTATCCTGTTTTACAACGTCATGCAGCGACAGAACATCGAGCACCAGCTGATCCTGCCGGATCCCGACCCGATGCTGATCGCTGATGAGCATCAGATCCGCCAGCTCCTGGTCCACCTGATCAGAAATGCTGTCGAGGCCATGCCCGACGGCGGCACTCTCACCGTGGAGGTTTCCTATGACGACCGGCAGATTATGATCTCGATCCGGGATACCGGTGTCGGTCTTGCCGATCCGATTCTCAACCGGGCCACCGAGCCGTTCTTTACCACCAAATCGTTCGGCACCGGTATGGGCCTTACCCTGGTTAAAAGGATTGCCCGGGACCATAACGGCACCCTGGAACTCAAGAATCGTGAGAAGGGCGGCACAGAGGCCTCTGTCATCTTTCTGCGACAGGAAAAAACACCATAACACGGCCCCTTTCCTGCCCCATCACCTTTCATGTCTCCTCATCTTTCCTGCTTTTTCCGTTCACCTCCTGTCTCAAAAAAGATGCCATGACGGCTGCAGAAGAGATAACCAGCCCGTACTGAAAGGTTCGTTTCAGGGACAGCATGAACTCCTGTGTCAGGGCCGGGCTGAAATCCTTCATATCAAGCCCGCCGGTTGCCGAAGAAAAATGCAGCGCAAAGATAAGGCCTGCCAGGGCTGTTCCGCACAGCATGCCGAAATTACGGGCCGTGGCTAACATGCTCGCTGTAACCCCGGCCAGCTCTTCGGAAACTCCAGCCAGTGCTGCCGCACTGTTGGGCGAGAGAAACATGGCCTGGCCAAAACCGATCAGAGCCAGCCGCAGGGCTACGCTGAAGGGGGACGAATCCACAGTCAGCCTGGTCAGCCAGAAGAGGCTGACCAGGCAGCAGACAAGCCCCCCGGTTGCCACTACCCTGGCCCCGACCCGGTCATGGAACCTTCCGGCCACCGGTGAGACAACAAACACACACAGGGGAAGGGCCATCATCACATAGCCGATCCGGTCCGGCGATAACTCTGCTATCCGATCCAGATAAAACGGGGTCAGGATGATGACGATAAACAGCGCTGCAAAGGACAGCATGCTGCTCAGAACCGCCATGAGAAAAAAACGCTCTTTCAGAAGCATCAGTGGCAGAAAAGGGTTCTGCTGTCTCTTCTCATACCAGAGAAAAAAGATCCAGCCGGCAGCAAGCATGACCAGGGCCCCGGCAAAAAAAACAGGCCCTGCCCCGCCTCTGCTGCCGTACAGTTCAGTAGCACGGGTAAGGAGCAGGATGGTCAGGGAAACCACAGCTGCCCACAGGACTGCCCCGGCAAGGTCCACATTGTCGCGTTGCAGGAGACGGGAGAAGGAAAATCCGTCCTGTGAGCAGTTTTTCGCCTCAAGGTTCCCTGACACCCTGCGGCCAAGTACATAAAAAAACAGGCCCAGCGGGACTGTTACCCAGAATATCGCACGCCAGTGCAGCCGGTGAATAAGCAGACCGCTCACCACCGGGCCGGTCATAAGGCCAAGCGAGGTGGCAACCCCGATCATACCCAGCCCTCGACCAAGACGTTCGGCCGGAAAAATGGCCTTGATCAGGGCCGGACCGGTTGCCATCATCATGGATGCCCCCAGCCCCTGGATGCACCTGAACAGGATCAGAGTGGATACGTTTGGCGCCAAACCGCACAGCAGGGAACCCAGGGTAAAGACCAGCATGCCGCCGGAATAGACTCTGCCGCAACCGATTATACTGCAGAGCCTGCCCCAGAACACGAGCAGTACGGTGATGGTCAGCAGGTACACCAGAACCACCCATTCGGTCAGGGCAAGAGAGGAGCGAAACGTCTGCATCAGCGTCGGCAGGGCCACGTTGACCATGGAACTGTCCATGGTCGACATGAACACACCTGCACCGACAGTTA
>JAJRVA010000167.1 GCA_024277485.1 Deltaproteobacteria bacterium
GCAACGGTTCCCAAAATAACTTTAATTACCCGCAAGGCATACGGCGGGGCCTACGACGTCATGTCCTCAAAGCACCTGCGCGGCGATGTCAACTTTGCCTGGCCCACGGCGGAAATAGCCGTCATGGGGCCCAAAGGAGCGGTTGAAATTATCTTCCGCAAGGATGCCGGTGACCCGGAAAGCCTCCATGAACGTACACGGGAATATGCAGAACGGTTTGCCAACCCCTTTGTCGCCGGCAGCAGGGGTTTTATTGACGATGTCATCATGCCCAGCCATACCCGCAAAAGAATATGCCGGTCTCTGACCATGCTGAAAGACAAAAAACTGGAAAATCCGTGGCGCAAACACGGCAATATCCCCCTTTAGGTCATACTATGTTTACAACCATTCTTATTGCCAACCGAGGTGAAATTGCCTGCCGAGTCATCAAATCGGCCCGTGCAATGGGTATTGCTACAGTCGCAGTCTATTCCGATGCCGACAAAAGGGCCCTGCATGTACGGATGGCGGACGAAAGCGTCCATATCGGCCCACCGCCCGCCAGGGACAGCTATCTCAACATGGAACGGATTATCCAGGCCTGCCGGGAAACCGGGGCCCAGGCCATTCATCCAGGATATGGTTTCCTGTCGGAAAATTCCGAATTCTGCTCCATGCTGAAACGTGAATCCATTGTTTTTATCGGGCCGCCTGCCGATGCCATTACTGCCATGGGCGACAAAATCACCTCCAAGAAAATTGCGGCCCAGGCCGGAGTCAATACCATTCCCGGCTATGAAGAAATTATCCAGGACAAGAAACAGGCTGTCGAGGTGGCCCGGGAAATCGGCTATCCTGTCATGCTCAAGGCTTCTGCCGGCGGCGGCGGCAAAGGCATTCGGATTGCTTACAACGATGATGAATGCCGTGAGGGATTTGAACGATGCGGCAGCGAAGCGATGTCCTATTTCGGCGATGACCGTATCCTGATTGAAAAATTTATTGAAGAACCCCGCCATATCGAAATCCAGGTCATGGCCGACAGCTTTGGTAATATCATTTACCTCGGTGAACGGGAATGTTCCATTCAGCGCCGCCACCAGAAGATAATCGAAGAAGCACCGTCACCCTTTATTGACGAGGCTACCAGGAAAGCCATGGGAGAGCAGGCAGTGGCACTTGCCAGGGCCGTCAACTATGTCTCCGCCGGGACGGTTGAATTCATTATCGACCAGGACCGCAATTTCTATTTTCTGGAAATGAATACCCGGCTGCAGGTTGAACATCCGGTAACCGAAATGGTAACCGGCCTGGACCTGGTTGAACTTATGATCAAAGTCGCAGCAGGCGAAAAACTTCCCCTGGGGCAGGAAGATGTCAGGCTGCACGGCAGTGCCATCGAAACCCGTGTGTATGCGGAAAACCCGTTCCGGGACTTCCTGCCATCCACCGGACGACTGGTCTACTACCGCACTCCAAGTTTAGAGCCGGGAAGAGTCCGTGTCGACACCGGGGTCTATGAGGGCGGCGAAATATCCATGTACTATGATCCGATGATCGCCAAGCTGATCACCTGGGGTGAGGACCGGGACTCCGCCATCAGTTTCATGCGGGACGCCCTTGATGAGTATCTTATCCGGGGCATAAAACAAAACATCTGCTTTCTGGCCGCCATCATGGCCCACCCCAGGTTCCGTGAGGGCAGACTTTCCACCAACTTTATCGCCCAGGAATATCCGGACGGTTTTCGGCCTGAAGATGTGGTTCAGGATAACCCGGCCCTGCCGATCGTTGTACTCAGCGTCATACACAGACTGTATATGGACAGGGCAGCCCGCCTAAGCGGGCAATTGGCCGGGTACGAACGACGTGTCCTTGATGAATGGGTCGTTATTGTCAATACCGAATACCACCAGGTCAAGGTCAGCCCATATCAGGCCAACGGCGAGCACGACGCTGAATACAAAGGTGAAGCGTATGTTATCCATACAGACTGGTGTTTATGCCAGCCCATCTTCAGAGGGACCATTAACGGCAAGCCGTGCCGTTTCCAGGTCAAACGGAGAGGTATCCGCTATGCCGTAACGCACCGTGGTCTGCGAACAGACGGTATGGTTATGACACCAACAGCAGCGGAACTCTACCGTATCATGCCGGTCAAGAAAGAAGCGGATATGTCCGGTTTTCTGCTGGCACCCATGCCCGGTCTGCTGGTCAAACTCACCGCCGAGGAAGGACAGAAAGTCAAGGCCGGCGAGGAACTGGCCATTATCGAGGCAATGAAAATGGAGAATGTCCTTCGCGCCCCCCAGGACGGTACCATTGCCAAGGTCATTACCAAACTCGGCGACAGTCTGACCGTGGACCAGGTTATACTCGAATTCAAGTAATTATTTTTTATAACTGTCCAGCTGCATCCCATCTTTGGGCGAGCAGGCCATCTCGCAGAGGTGTCAGTATTTTGAGGATGTCTTCAAACGTAAGAAGCGAGCCTGCGAGGCTCCGACAAAGCAGGCGCAATACTGAACGGTTTCACAGTCCCGACGTGGCGGGATAAAATATACAGGCTGAGCAAAAACGTCATCTGTCAGCATTCATCCTGAACAGTTGGCGAACTCTTTTATCTTTTACCATGGCACAGTTATCTCTCGGAAATATCAAGATTTCCTGGCTTTGCGGCGGGAATTTTGAACTGGACGGCGGCACCATGTACGGTGCTGTCCCCAAGGTACTCTGGCAGGAAAAATACCCTGCTGATCAGGAAAACTACATTCGCATGCTCAATGCACCGCTCCTGGTGCAGACAGAAGAGTTCAACCTTCTCATCGACACCGGCCTGGGCAACAAACTGACGGAGAAACAGCACCAGATTTTCAGGATCTACCAGGAATGGACTCTCCCTGCGGACCTTCAAAAGCTGGGCCTGCAGCGCCGGGATATAGATTATGTGGTGCTCACCCACGGCGATTTCGACCATGCCGGCGGCGTGGTTATGCACAATCCAGGCGGCAAGCCGGAACTGACCTTCCCCGAGGCCGTACACATCATCCAGGAACAGGAATGGTATGATGTGACTCATCCGGATAGCCGCTCCGCTCATACCTACTGGCCGGATAATTTCACAGGGCTTGAAGCAGCCGGCAGGCTCCAGCTTGTCAAAGGCGACGCAGAAATTGTATCCGGAATCCGTGTCCGCCTGACCGGAGGACATACCCGCGGCCATCAGTTGGTTGAAATAC
>JAJRVA010000168.1 GCA_024277485.1 Deltaproteobacteria bacterium
ATTGACCGGCAGCACGATTGACCAGAACAGCGTCCCTGCTTCCACCAGCGCGATTGGTGGAGGAGGGCTGGCCAGCACGGAGAGCACGGTTTTCCTGACCAACAGCGACATAACTTCCAATACTGCCCCTTCGGGGGGCGGCATCATGGCCGCGTCAAGCATGGTCACCCTCACTGACAGTCATGTGCAGTCGAATACGGCTACGGAGAATGGAGGGGGGGTGATCGCTTTGTTTTCTTCAGGTAGCAGTACTCCATCGAAGATCTCCCTGACCAATTCCGGTGTTACCCTGAATACCGCTCAATACGGTGGCGGGATTTTCAACGCTAAAAGCACTGTCACCTTGACCAACAGTACTTTGCAAAGTAATGGAGCTGATCAGTCTGGAGGCGGACTGATTAGCTCAGGTTCACTCATTCTGCAAAACAGCACGGTATCCATGAACAGCGCCCCCCTGAAAGGTGGCGGGATGTATTGTACGAAGGGAAGCAGCGCCACCCTGACAGACACGACTGTTTCCGGGAACTTTGCAGGAAAAGGAGCCGGCCTGTATAACAGTGAAACCACGGTTACGCTGACCAGCAGCGTGGTTTCAGGGAATTCTGCAACGTATGGATCCGGGGCCGGACTATATAATAATCTGAGCCAGGTTACCCTGGATCGGAGCACCGTATCTGAAAATCAAGCCTCAGGTCCGGGAGGAGGAACGCAGAACATGAATTCATCTATCTTTCACCTGACCAACAGTACGATGTCCGGCAACAGCGCCCTCGGAGGTGGAGGTGCGCTTGCTAATTTCAGCAACAGCACTGTTACATTGCTGAACAGCACTGTTTCCGGGAACAGTGTTAATGCGGGGGGATTTGGAGGAGGAATGTACAATCACTCCTCAGCAACCCTCAAGCTGGCGAACACCATTGTGGCAAACAGTTTCGGCGGCACGGACTGTTTCGGAACGGTTCTTGACCAGTCCAGCAACTGGTTTAAAGATAACAGTTGCGGCAGGACCGGTGACGGAGACCCCGGGCTCGCCCCCCTGGCCGACAACGGCGGCCAGACAAAAACACACGCTTTGCTCGAGAACTCCGGTCCTGTTGATGCCGGTGATTATTCGATCTGCACATCCTCACCGGTGAACAGCGTGGATCAACGGGGATTCTCCCGATCCAAGGGATTGGTATGTGATATCGGTTCCTTTGAGCTGGAAAAGAAGACTCGATTTTTTGTCATTCCCGGGAAGAACGGCAGGAAAACGATTATCGGCCTATAGGTGTCCGTCGGGTCATCATCCGATAAGACCTGCCGGCCTGTTCTTCAGGGGTTACGCCGGCTATGTTTCATGACCGGCGGAGGTCATGTCCTCGGGCTGGCCGGTGCAGGAGATCACGTCCTCCCACATCCTGCCGAGAGGATCGATTTTTTTTCTCTTGTACGCGGCCAGGGGGATCGGCACGTGGGTGAACTGGTTGTGGCTGTGGCCGATGAACATGTTGGTCCTGCCGGTCATGCCGGCATGCACCGCGTTATACCCCAGCAGGAGACAGAATGCCGAGTCGTAGGCATTGGCGGGCATGGAGCGGATTGTATAGCTCGGGTCAATATACTTGAGGGTGATATCGATATTTTCCCGGCGGAAGAAATCGCAGATGTTCTTTTTCAGGAAAAGTCCGATATCACCTAATTTCAGGTTGCCGGAAGCATCAGTGCCCAGCTCTTTCCGATCTTCAAGCATCAGGTTCTGGCCTGCTCCTTCTCCAGCCACAATGACGGCATAGCCGCGCCGGGTTATCCTTTTTTTCAGGGCAGCCAGAAATCCCTCCAGGCTGAACTCGACTTCCGGCACCAGGCAGAAGTTGACCACGTTGTTGGCAAGAGATGCCGAGGCGGCAATAAAACCTGATTCACGGCCCATGAGCTTCACCAGGCCGATTCCGTTCCTGGCCCCCATGGCCTCGACATAGGCGGTGTACGTTGAGGTGTTGGATGCCTCGACAGCCGTGATATACCCGAAGGACATGTCAATATGGGAGATGTCGTTGTCAATGGTCTTGGGCACGCCGATAACGTTTATCTTCAAACCGCGCCGGGTTATCTCTTCGTGAATCGCGGTTGCGCCGCGCATGGTGCCGTCACCGCCAATGGCGTACAGGGTGGACAGGCGCATCTTTTCCAGGGTGTCCACCATCGATCCGACATCCTGCGGCCCGCGTGAAGAACCTAAAATGGTGCCGCCACGGTTATGGATTTCACGGACCACGCCCGGTGTCAGGGCAATGGGTTTGTGTCCATACCTGGGAGCCAGCCCTTCAAAGCCGTAGCGGAACCCCCATATTGTCCGCACCCCGTAATGGTGGTACAGGCTCATGACAATGGCCCGGATAACGTCGTTGATCCCCGGGCACAGTCCGCCGCAGGTAACTATGCCGCAGCTGATCTGTCCCGGGTGATAGAAGATATTTTCCCTGGGACCGGCCATCTCAAAACTGGGTATCTCTCCGCAGACCTCGATATACGGTTTCAGGTCCTTGAGCTTGGATGTAAAGAGTATCTTGTCGTCATCCTTGATAAACAGGGAACGGTGCATGGGGTTCCGGATAGTGCATTCCCCTAATTTTTCAATATGCAGGTCTGCAACTTTCATGTCAGTTTCTGAATTTCCACGTCTATGGGACGAACCTTCCAGATTCGGTCGCAGTATTCTTCTATGGAACGGTCTGAGGAAAAGTAGCCCATGCGGGCAGAGTTGATAATGGACATCGCGGCCCACCCGGCCGGATCTTTCCATGTTCTGTCAACATCCTTCTGGGCCTGTATATACGATTCATAATCTGCCAGGACAAAAAAATTGTCGCTGTACACAAGGTGATCGTACAGAGGCCTGAAGAGAGAGACATCTCCATGGGAGAAATAGCCGTCCCGGATAAGGTTCAGCACCCTGTTCAGGCCCTCGTTGCTGGTGTAGATGGAGGAGGGCGTGTATCCGGTTGTTTGCAGCTCATACAGCTTTTCAACGGTCAGGCCGAACAGGAAGAAATTTTCAGATCCCACTGCCTCGCGTATCTCGACATTTGCCCCGTCAAGGGTACCGATGGTCAGGGCGCCGTTCAAGGAGAATTTCATGTTACCGGTTCCGGAGGCCTCCTTGCCGGCCGTGGATATCTGCTCGGACAGGTCGGCGGCCGGGTAGATATGCTGGCCTGTTTTAACGTTAAAGTCAGGGATAAAGACGACTTTCAACCTGTCCCTGACATCCTGGTCCGAATTCACCACACCGGCAACAGAGGTTATCAGCTTGATGATCAGTTTGGCCATGAAATACCCCGGCGCGGCCTTGCCTCCGAAAATAAAGGTCCGGGGAACCATGTCCATATCCGGATTATCCTTGATACGCTGATACAGTGCAATGATATGCAGGACATTGAGGTGCTGTCGTTTATATTCGTGAATACGCTTCACCTGGACATCAAACATGGATGAGGGATCAACGGTGATGCCGGTCTTGTCCCTGATATATGCGGCCAGGTTTTCCTTGTTCTGCTGCTTGACCTTCATCCATTCTTCCTGGAAGGTCGTGTCTTCGGCCAGGGATTCAAGATCGCTCAGTTTTTCCAGGTTGCAGGACCAGGCCCGGCCGATCCTGCTGTTGATCAGGCCGGTCAGGCCAGGGTTGCTCAGCATGATCCAGCGCCTGGGAGTGACACCGTTGGTGATATTGTGAAACTTATCCGGTTCCATATCAAAAAAATCAGCGAACAGGCTGGATTTGACCAGGCGGGTATGCATGGCGGCGACCCCGTTGACCGCGTGGCTGCCGATAACGGCAAGGTTTGCCATCCGCACGTAGCGGCTGCCGGTCTCGTCAATAATGGACATCCGGCTCAGCCTGGCATTATCACCCGGATACCGGAGACGAACCATGTCAAGAAACCTCTTGTTGATTTCGTAGATGATCTCCAGATGACGGGGCAGTTCCTTTTCAAAAAGTACAACGGACCATTTCTCAAGGGCTTCGGGCAGGAGCGTATGGTTTGTATAGCTGAAGGTCCTGCGGGTGATATCCCAGGCCGTGTTCCATTCAAGCGCATGTTCGTCAACGAGCAGCCGCATCATTTCCGCAACCGCGATTGAGGGATGCGTGTCATTGAGCTGACCGGCCCACCTGTCCGGCAGGGTTTCTATGCTGTTGCCAAGTCTGAGGTGGAGACCCAGGACATCTTTCAAGGTGCAGGCCGTGAAAAAATACTGCTGCGACAGCCTGAGCTGTTTGCCCCGAAAGGCCTGGTCATTAGGATACAGCACCTTGGAGATGTTCTCAGCCGTAACCTTTGCCTCAACCGCACCGTAGTAATCCCCAACATTGAAGGCCTGAAAATCAAACGACTCCGGCGCCTCTGCCTTCCAGAGCCTGAGGAGGCCGATATTGTTGACATGGTAGCCGGGAACAGGTGTGTCATACGGCACTCCCCTGACCACGACACCGGGAATCCATCGTACCCGGAAGCGTCCGGCATCATCATGATAACGCTCTGTGTGGCCGCCGAAACCGACAGTTGCACTGTCCTCGGGCCGGGCTATCTCCCATGGGTTGCCGAACCTGAGCCATTTGTCGGTGATCTCCTCCTGCCAGCCACCGGTAATGACCTGGTCGAATATGCCGAATTCGTACCGGATACCGTATGCAATTGCCGGCCGCTTAAGCGTTGCCAGTGAATCAATAAAACAGGCGGCAAGCCTCCCAAGCCCGCCGTTACCGAGGCCCGGTTCTTCCTCCTGTTCAACAAGCATGTCGTAGTCAATATCAAGGTCTGCCAAGGCCTCGCGCACCGGCTCCTCAATGTTTATATTGAGAACATTATTTGCGAGATGCGGCCCGGTAAGATATTCAGCAGAGAGGTAAAAGGCGACCTTGACTTCCTGGTGAATATACGTGTTTATCGTGTTGACCCAGCGCTGGAGCAACCGGTCCCGGATAGTGTAGGCGAGCGCCATGTACAGGTCATTGGTACTGGCATTTGCACGGTTGCGTCCCTGGACGTAAAACAGATTTTCCAGAAAGGCCTTCCTGATCGTGTCCTTGCCGGTACCTGTACGGATATCAGGACAGGAGTCGGGAATGGTGATGAATCGGGGCGGGGCAGGTGTCTTTTTCATGTTTACTCCATGAGACAGAAAAATTGCATTAAAGTCAGGCGGCCGTTTGCGGAGATGACTACTTTTACCCTGTAATGTCACGATGGTTGCGAAGGGACCTGAAATATATATTTTCCCGGACCGGCCATGCTTGTGCCACAGATGTCTGTACCAGAGCCACGGGATGGTTCGTCCCTGGCCGAGCAGCATCTCCTTTGTCAGCTGACAACACTTCTATTATATGCGTAATTTGTTTTTTTTCGAAGTAAATTCAGTCCATTCACGACGTTTCATGTCAGAATCAGCAAATCATCATACCGCGGCACTCAGTAGTATGTTTTTTTGCATTTGCACGTGTTTTTGTGCTATATATCAGAATATTTTTTGAGGAACTGTATGGCAACAACAATATATTTTATTTCCGGGCTTCCCCGGTCCGGCTCGACCCTGCTTTCAGCCCTTTTGCGCCAGAATCCCAGG
>JAJRVA010000169.1 GCA_024277485.1 Deltaproteobacteria bacterium
AGCGAACCCTGACCAGCCTTGAGAGCGCAGCCATGACGGCAGCTGAACGGGCGGCATGCCCGTACCCGTGAGAAGTAATGCAGAATCCGACCCGATACTTTTGCATGAACCTGAATCAGTGACGGCTTCGAAGGGTAAAATAAGCTAACATACTGTATCAAGAAGAAAAAATTTCATTGTCGACTACAGAGGCATGTTCACTCCGCCGCCCTGCAGGCATCCGATAACGGCCCATCTACGGCGTTGGCAACACGTTGAAATACTGATGTATTATTAACATCGTTGCCGCCTCGAAGGTCTCGCAGGCTCGCTATCTGTATCTGGACCGTTCTCGAACGCTCACTGATCCAGGATGAATTTTCGGGCCTACCGGTCCGGCACGGGAAAAATCAGGGTAAAGCGGCTTCCCTCTCCCTCAGCGCTTGACACCTCAATCGACCCTTCATGTTTATCCATAATATTTTTCGCAATGGCCAGCCCCAGGCCTGAGCCACGATTCTTATCCGTGAAGAACGGGGTGAAAATCTGATCAATATTATCAGGCGAAATTCCCTTGCCGGTATCGGCAACCGTCAGTTCGACATGCCTGCCGGCAGGATCAAGCCGGGTACTCAAGGTGACCCTGCCGCCGTCCGGCATGGCCTGAATCGAGTTGATAATCATGTTCAGCAAAACCTGGTAAATCTGCTCCTGGTCCAGGAGCAGGTCCGGAAGTTCCCGGTCAAGGGAAAGATCAAGTTGCACCGACTTTTTCTCAAGCTCCGGCGCCATGAAACGGGCCACCCTTTCCGCCAGGCTGTTCAGCCGGACAGGCTCCTTTTTCGGATCTTTCGGCCGGGCAAAATCGAGAAATTCCCGGACAATGCCGTCAAGCCGCACGGTCTCCTCAACAATGATGCTGGACAGGTGCTCATTGCCGGGAGCAACCCTGGAGATTCTTTTGCCAAGCATTTCCGCTGTTGACCTGACAATGCCAAGCGGATTCTTTATCTCATGGGATACCGCGGCGATCATCTTGCCGAGGTTTGCCAGCCTCTCGGCTTCATTCAGTTTTTCCTCCAGAATCCTCCTCTCGGCCGCCCTGGCCTCAATGATCCTGTCTGCCCGCAGAACAATGTATGACAGAACGGCAAAGAGAATGGCCATAATCACGAGTGACATGACGATTATCCGGACCTGCAGCTCTATGATCGCATTGATGTCGCCTGACAGGTCTTTGACGATCTCGATAACTCCCATGATATTTTCGTCCTGCTCACCAGTCTGGGCCTCGCTGCGAAATGGAACATAGGTCTTGAGCTTGCAGAAAACAGGCGCCGTACCCGGCAGGATATTGATAAGAGAACCGCTGAAGATAAGGATGGATGAATTCTCCCCCTGCAGGGCTCTCCTGTACTCTATCCCCCCCTTGTCCATCTTGCCGACCAGCTCGGGAATGGTCGAATATGAGATGATATTCTCATTGGAATCGTAGATGGAGACTGAGTCGATTCCCATTCCCCGGGTAATGTTTTTGATAATCTGGTCAAGGCGTTCGAACTGCGCCCTGTTGCTGAGGGCAATACTGCCATACTGAATAACGGTCGGCAGGACAAAGCGCAGAAACACCTGGCGGTTGAGATTTTCCGCGAAAAGCTCTGAGTAGGCTTCACTCCGTTCAAGCAGGACTTCCTTGGCATTGTTGGAGATAACCCAGGACAGGGCAAACGATGCTATAAGAATAACGGCCAGGCTGGTAAAAGAAAAATATTTGACCAGCTTGAAAGGCTGAATACCGGTGTCTATGCCACCCGCACCGATATCTCCCTGGTACGCCGGGGATTCAGGCTTTCTGTTCTTCATTACAGACTCCGCAGCGATGACACCTGGTCGTGTCACAGGCCATGGTCGCTTTACCGCTCATGCTTTTCCGGTACTCCTGCCACAGGTATTCCTTGTCAATCCCATGGTCCAGTATGTCCCAGCAGAAAATTTCATCGTTATCTCTTGGCCGCACCGCATATTCCCATGCCGTGAGCCGGTACTTTTTCAAGGCCTTTTTCAGGGAGAAACCATGCAGCGCCATATCATGGAGAACCGGGGCCATCCGCCTGTCAGCCCGCGAAAATACGGCCTGCTGGAGAACCCGCTCCGGACGGTCTGCCTTTATCCTGACGTTTGGTATCCCGGCCAGATTCTTCCGAAGATACCTGATTTTCCCCTTCAGCGCCACAATCGCCTTGCTTTCATCCCGGCATCCGGCCGCTGTTCCAGGATCCAGTCCCCCGAAAGAGACGTATTGAAACGGCGTCCAGGGCTTGGGCACGAAACTGTTCACCGACAGGGTGATCTCTGTTACCCGGCCTCTCCTCCTGCCTGCGGGGAGAATCTGCTGCCGCAGGCGGCGGACAAAACCGACCATCTCCCGGAGATCATCCTCGGTCTCCGTGGGCAGGCCTATCATGACGTACAGCTTGAGGTGCACTATCCCCTCCCTGACCAGCTTCACCGCCGCATTCAGCAGGTCATCCTCCGAGAGACCCTTGTTGATAACCCTGCGCAGCCGCTCCGAGCATCCATCCGGGGCAATGGCAACACTTTTCAGGCCTGATCCGGAAAGCAGGGACAGGAGCCGGTCGCTTATGCGGTCCGCCCGCAGTGATGAAAAGGAGAGGGAGCAGGAGTTGCCTGCCAGGAATCCGGCTACTTCGTCAAGCACACCGCGGTCCGCCATCTCCATCCCCAGGAGCCCCACCCGGCTGACTCCGTCAGGCCGCTCCTCAAGCCCCCCCATGACCTCGTCCACATCCCACAGCCGCGGCGGCCGGTAAATAAATCCGGCGGCGCAGAACCTGCATCCCCTGGTGCAGCCCCGGCCAAGCTCCGTCATGTGCATGGAAAGCTCCGCTTCCGGCGAGAAAAGCTTCGAATGGGCGGCTTTTTTCATCTCATCAACAACGACCTTGCGCACCCTGGATGGGACTCCTCCGGATGCCTGAATCGACTGTATCATACCGGAATCATTATAGGTGAATGCATACATGGCCGGCACGTAGCACCCCTGTAATGATCCGGCTATCTGGAGCAGGAGATCACGGCGGTCCATACCCGACTCACAGGCCTGCCTGGCCATCACCATCATTTCTTCAAGCACCGGTTCTGCCTCCCCTATAACCATTATGTCGGCGAAAGGGGCGAGGGGTTCGGGATTCATGAAAACAGCGACCCCCCCGAAAATAATTAGCGGTGTTCCCGGCCTGATGGAAGGCGGCCTGGCCGCGGAAAACGGATCAATCCCGGTTGAGGAAATCATGTTCACCAACCGCGGATAATCCTGCTCAAAACTCACCGACGTCAGCAGAACAGGAAAGTCCGTCAGAGGGCGATTTGTCTCCAGAGAGCGTAAGGGCTGGTTTTCCACGGGATAGACAAAACGTTCGCACACGATTTCGTCGTCTGCGTTCAGAAGGCTGTAAATCAGCTGAAAGCCCAGATTGGATACGGCGAGGGGATAGGTGTTAGGATAGAGCAGTGCAACGGGAAAACGGCCTTTCCACTTTTTCCTGACGGTTCCTTTTTCCTGGGCAAGAAAGTTGGACAAATGAATTAGTTGGCCTTTTTCCTGATATATGCCGGCTCATCCCAGTGATCATGCTCCCGCTCATCAAAGACGGGGCTGGGTATGGACGGCGAACGTGGTTTGGGGTTCGGCGGAGCATGGCCGGCCGACCGGTCCTGAGCCGGCTCATCACGGTGTTCCCTGAGGACCTGCCCCACTTTTGCCTGGGCTTCACGGGGCTTATTACGTTTAACATCGATATGTTCAATGGTTTCTGTCTCTTCAATGCCGGAAATTCCGGTTGCAATGACAGTGACCCTCAGTTCATCATCAAGGGACTCATCAAACAGGGCACCTATGATTATGTTTGCGTCATCATGAGCTTTTTCCTGGATAAGGGCGGATGCCTCCATGAACTCCGCCATGGTCAGGCTGTCCTGGGTAGCGGAAATGTTAATCAGAATGCCCCGGGCACCGTCTATCCCCACATCTTCCAGCAGCTGATTGTCAATTGCCCTCTTGGCGGCTTCAGCTGCACGGTTATCACCGCAGGAGGAACCGGATCCCATAATGGCCGGACCGACTTCCTGCATAACGGTCTTCAGGTCGGCAAAATCGACATTGATATGACCCGGAAGGTTAATCAGGTCGGTAATACCCTTGACTGCCTGGAGAAGGACATCATCCACCTTCTTCATCATGTCGATCAGGGTTGAATTTTTCTGCATGAGGCTGAGGAGCCGGTCATTGGGAACTGTAATAATGGTATCGGCGTGCTTTTTCAGCTCTTCCCAGCCTTTCTCAGCATTCCGCATCCGAGTTTTGGCTTCAAAATAAAACGGTTTGGTTACAACCGCCACGGTCAGGGCGCCGATTTCCTTGCTCTGTTTTGCAATGACCGGCGCAGCACCTGTCCCGGTGCCGCCGCCCAGACCGGCGGTAATGAAAACCATATCAGCGCCGCTGAGAATATTGCGTATCTCCTCAAAGCTTTCCTGGGCCGCGTCCCGTCCTTTTTCCGGATCAGCGCCGGCTCCCATCCCCTTGGTGATCCCGGGTCCCAGCTGGAGGCGTATATCTGCGCGTGATTTTTCCAGGGCCTGCATATCCGTGTTGGCAACAATGAACTCAACACCCTTGAGACTATTTTCAACCATGGTGTTGATTGCATTACCGCCACTGCCGCCGACACCAACGACCTTGATGACTGCGACCGACTCTTCTTCCGCCATTCTAAACGGCATGACTCCCCCTTAATGACCTCAGTTTTGTGGTTAGTCAGACTATACCATTAACGCGTTCCAGACTAAAGAAAATTTATAGGTTTTCAGACGATATTTTTCACCCAGTCCATCAGTATTTTCCGCACCCCGGAAGGCCTTCTGGCGCCATTGCGCAGAATATGGCTGCCATACAGAAGGAGCCCCACCGCAGTCGTACACCGCGGCGAATCAACTTCCTCCACCCGGCCGCCGATCCCCCGTGGGTACCCGATGCGTACGGGCAGGTCAAAAATCTGTTCAGCCATATCCACCATGTGGGCCAGGAGGGCGGAACCTCCCGTCAAAACTATGCCGGCATTCAAACGGGTCCGGTAGCCGGAGGCGCAGATTTCCTTGTTGACCATCTGCATGATCTCCTCCATCCGCGCTTCAAGGATCTCAACCAGTACCCGCTGGGACACCTTCCTCGGTTTCCGGTCTCCCACGGTCGGCACCTCGACCACGTAATTCTCCTTGATCATGGAGGACAGGGCCGATCCATACAGGTATTTCAGTTTTTCCGCCTCCTGCATGGGGGTCCGCAGGCCCACGGAAAGATCACTGGTCAGACTGTTGCCCCCCAGGGCAAGCTCCCAGGTATGCTTGATGGTGCCGTTGCAGAATATGGCCAGGTCGGTGGTCCCTCCCCCGATATCGACCAGGGCCACCCCCAGTTCCATCTCGTCCTTGCTGAGCACTGTCCGCGAGGAGGCAACCGACTCCAGGACAATTTCCGCAACCTGAAGGCCGCCGCGATTGCAGCTCACCAGCAGGTTGTGCAGCGAAGTCACGTCCGCGGTGACGATATGCACGTTGGTCACCAGCCGGACCCCGGTCATTCCCAGGGGATTCTGAATGCCGGTATGGTCATCGACCATGTATTCCTGCGGCAGGACATGGATAATTTTCTGGTTGTCGGATATCTTGACGGTCTGGGCCGCCTGGATAACCGCATCAATGTCCTTCTGTTTTATTTCCTGGTTGTTTATCGCTATGATCCCGGGGCTGTTGAATCCCTTGATGTGATTGCCGGCAATCCCCACGTACACGGTCTCAATATCGCAGCCAGCCATTTCCTCGGCAGCGGCAATGGCCTCGCGGATCCCCTTGACAGTCGATTCAATGTTGACGACAACGCCCTTGCGCATTCCGGTTGACGCGACAGTTCCCACCCCGATGACATCAACATGATCATCAAAGACCTCGGCGATGATGGCACATATCTTGGTCGTGCCTATGTCAAGGCCTGCAACGAGTTCACCCTGTTCCTGAATTTCAATTTCTTCCATACTCACTTCTCTTTATGAGCTCCTGAATCATTGTTGCCGCCGCGTATCTACACCGTTCCCGAACACTCACGGATCCAGGGAATTGCCGAGGCTGGCTACCATGATTTTGTCTTCAGCATAGTCCATGCGTATTTCTTTCACCCCCTTGACCTTGTCTTCACGATACAGCTGGGCAAGGACCCGGACCAGGAGATAATACCGCTCCCGGATTTTTTCATGTCCCATATATATGGGAAACGGATAATCCACCATATAGACAATCAGTCCTTTCTCGTTGCTGACCTGAACTTCCGATATTGCCTGCAGCGGCAGTATCTGGTTGTTCTTAGCCGCAAGCCTGAGGAATTCCAGACCCTTGCCGGCAAGGGAACCGCTTTTCACCTGCATTTCTTCCAGATGGTCCGGCAGGTTCCGACCCGACAGGACCGGGAAGTCAAGATCGGTCGCCCCTTCAACCGGGGAAAAAACCCGCCCATGGCTATCAATATAATATAAATGTCTCTTTTCATCACCTGTAAGGTTGATCAGTGCGAGGGGAGTATACTCACGGACCGCCACCCTGACGGTTGACGGCCAATGGCGCGTTATCTCAACCTCATCGACCCAGGCAAGGCTCCGTATTTTCTCTGCTGTCTGCCGGATATCGAGGTCAAGCATACTTCTGCCGCGGGTGAGCCCGGCCTGTTCCAGCACCTGGTGCTCGCTGACCATCCTGTTGCCCTCTACTTCAACTACTGCTATGCGGAAAATATCAGACCCGGCCAGCAACTTGAAGGACAACCAGGTCACACAGGCTGACACCACAATGACCACCAGGATAAAATTCACCGTACGCAGCAGCCTTTTCAGCTGCCAGGAGCGCTGATACCTGTCCACCTGGATACCAGGGGGCCTGTTCATTGTATTTTTCGGTCTGATGCCGTGGCGCAGAAACGCGAAAACCCGGCCGAGCCGGGAGCCCGGAGAACCTGTTTTCTGCTGTATCTTATACGGTTTCTTCATGCCTTTTCCCTGCTTCACCCAACTTACAAAACATGCACTTCAGGCTCAAGCATGATACCGGAAAAGTCAAAGACCCTGTGCCGGATTTCATTCATAAGCTCAACGATATCATCAGCAGTTGCCGCGCCGGTATTGACGATAAAGTTTGCATGCTTTATCGAAACCATGGCATCGCCTTTTCTCATACCCTTCAGCCCGGCAGCTTCAATAAGGCGGCCGGCTGAATCACCTTCGGGATTTTTAAAAAATGACCCTGCCGAAGCGACTCCCAGGGGCTGTTTTTCGCGGCGCCGGGCCTGGTACTGCCTGCATTTTTCCTCAACTTCCCTCCTGCGGCCGGGAAAAAGTGAAAACCGGGCCCCGACAATAACCCCCTGGGCCAACTTTCCATCTTTCGGCGTCATGCGGCGATAGGCAAAATCAATTTCACTGCCCGGCACCTCGTGGCAGGTACCCCCGGCATCAAGAAAGGAAACAGTGGCAATATACGTGCCGATTTCACTGCCCCAGGCCCCGGCATTCATCCGGACGGCGCCACCGACACTGCCCGGTATGCCTGACATGAATTCAAGTCCGGACAGGCCCTGCCGGATACACAACCCCACCAGCCTGGACACGGAACAGCCTGCCCCGGCAGTAACCGCCGTGCCGGTGCCGGTAACGGACGTAAACTGTCCGCCAAGGATGATCAGAACTCCGCCGAACCCCCGGCTGGTTATCAGGATATTGCTGCCCCGGCCGATAACTCGCCAGGGAATCTTCTGTTCACCAAGCAGGCTGACCAGTAGCTGCAGCTCCGCAAGTGATGATACGACAGCCAGCGCCTCAGCCCTGCCGCCCGCCTTCAGGGTACAGTAGTCAGCCAT
Source organism: Deltaproteobacteria bacterium (assembly GCA_024277485.1). Next base: position 7,958 of record JAJRVA010000169.1, read on the forward strand.
GGCAGCATCCCAGTCCATCGAACCCGGCCATGCAGCCGCCAGGACACGACGCTGCTCCGGCGTTATGGAGGCATGATTTTTTCCAGGCTGATCCATACGCATCAGTTCCCGATGCTCTTTGTTTCAAGCAGCTGCAGCAGTTCGCCGCCGACCCGGACAATATTACCGGCCCCCAGGGTCAAGACCAGGTCGCCGGCAGCCGCTATCTTTTTTAAT
>JAJRVA010000011.1 GCA_024277485.1 Deltaproteobacteria bacterium
ACAGCGGATAACAGCAGAAAGCCGACAACGGGATAGACGGGATAGGGGAAATCGATGGCCATGGCTACTGCCACGGTACCGGTGACTCCCAGGCTGATAAGTTTTGATGCCCGGTAACGGATGCTCATGGCAAAAAGGACTGCCCCGGCAATGAAAAGGATGGCGTATGCTCCCATGGTGGAAAGTGATTCGTACCGGGCATGGGTCTCCAGAACTATGGAAAAGAGAAGGAGAATGCCGCAGCCGGGAAAGACGGGAGCAAGCCGGCTTCCCTTGCCGTAAAGGCGCCAGTCGAGGATAATAAGCACGGCGGCATAGGTCATCCCCAGGATTGAGCCGACCTTGATATTGATTATCTGGTTGTCGGTAATTGTTCGAAGGATAAGGGCGACAACAAGAAGGAAACAGACCGTGGCAATCCTGGGCAGCAGGGCCTTGGTATCGATGAAGGTGGGAGCGCCCGGGGCTTCGACGACTTGGGCAGCCGTCCCGGACTGTCGTTGTCTGGTGATATGCTGAGCTGGACGATCTTCAAGCTCGGTCAACCGGGCGGACAGCTGTTCCACCTTGCTGCTGAGCGCCTGTACCTGTTCATACAGCTGTTCAAAATCATGGCCCCGGCCTTCTGCGTGGTTCCCCATTCCTTCCCCTTCCCTTCTTTTTCATTTTCAATTTTTCTGCCTGTTCGGATTCGGTTGAGCAGCCCGGCAAGAAAAAAATATTTTTCCTTGCACAATTGACTCAAAACCTTTACTTTTGCGCCTGTCGTTTCGACAAATGCCACTCTGTAGTATATATCTTTTGTGCCACAGATGTGGTATAAGCATATACCACGTTGTGCCGCTTCGAATCAACGGATTATTTCCATCGTGAAAAAAAACGGATGTAATTCGCGTTGGTATAGAGGACTTTTAAAACTTTGAGAGGTGAAGTCGTTTGCCTCTCTCCATGATCATTTTCATTTCTCCTTGAGAGTGGGGAAAAGGAGGCGTTGTATGAAGAATCATGTACTGAGGCCGCTGTGGGTGGCAATAGCATTTATTGCCCTCATTCTGCTGGCCAGGTACTTACTTGTGCCCAGGGATTTCGGCGTGCAGGGTGAAAGTTTTACTTTCAACTATCACCGCGCCAGCAATGTTGATGAGTGGAAGAATATGCCCGCGGTCAGTTATCTGGGGAAAGAGGTCTGCGTCGAGTGTCATGATGAGCAGGGCACGGACCTGGAGTCTTCGCCGCACACGATAATCCAGTGCGAAAACTGCCACGGCCCGGGCAGGGACCATCCGGAGACGGAAAACCCGGAGACAATGACCATTGACAGAAGCAGGCAGCTTTGCCTGCGATGCCATGCCGACCTGGGGTATGCCAACTCAAGCAGGGCCGACCTGCCGGCAATCGATCCCGATGAGCACAAGGTAGATTCAGAGTGTGTGCAGTGCCACAATCCCCACACGGCTGAATTCAAGGAGGATGCGTAATGACTTGTTCACGCAGAACATTACTGAAGAATACGGTTAAGGGGGCCATCGCCGCCAGCCTGCCGCTTTCCGCCTTTAAGCTTCTCAGCCCGGCGGAGCTGAAGGCCGCGATCGGGGATGACAAGGTGCGCTGGGGATTTCTGGTTGACACCACAAAATGCGTTGGCTGCGGTTTTTGTGTCAAGGCGTGTAAAAAGGAAAACGAGATCCCGTACGATGCCGGTGTCACCAGGACCTGGGTGGAGCGCTACGTCATCACCAGGGACGACAAGACCCATGCCGATTCTCCCATGGGAGCAAGGGACGGCTTCACCAGTCCCAAGATACGGCATGAGGAGATCAATCCGGATGATATTGCCAAGGCCTTTTTCGTGCCGAAACTCTGCAACCAGTGCGAGACCCCGGCCTGTGTCCAGGTCTGCCCGGTCGGCGCCACCTACCAGACTGCCGACGGAGTGGTCCTGATCGACAGGAAATGGTGCATCGGCTGCGGATACTGCGTCATGGCCTGTCCCTACGGTGTCCGTTTTTTTCATCCCGTCTACAAGGTCGCCGACAAATGCAATTTCTGCTACCACCGCATCAGCAAGGGCATGAAAACAGCCTGTGTCCAGGCATGTCCCTTTGGCGCCCGGCAGATCGGCAACCTGAAGGATCCCGATGACCCGGTTACCCGGATTATTAAAAATGAAAGGGTGGCTGTCCTGAAGGACGAATACGGAACCAAGCCGCAGGTCTTTTACATCGGCCTGGACTATTCAGTGAAGTGAGGTGATAAAATGGTAGATGCTGCAACGATAGCACATGGGGCTGAATGGACCATCAAGCACGGTTTTGTTTACCCCAACGAATATATTTACTGGGGCATGACCATCGTCATGTACCCCTACATGACAGGGCTTGTTGCCGGTGCCTTTGTTCTTTCTTCACTGTACCACGTGTTCGGGCAGAAGGACCTGAAGGACATTGCCAAGTTTGCCCTGGTTTTCTCCCTGGCCCTGCTGCCGGTGGCCATGATGCCCCTGATGCTGCATCTGCAGCAACCGCTGCGGGGGATTGAGGTCATGTTCACGCCGCACTTTACCTCGGCCATCGCCGCCTTCGGCATGGTCTTTACCACCTATTCCATTATTGTCCTCAGCGAGATATGGTTCGTGTATCGCAAATACTTTGTGGAGCAGTCCATTGCCCTCAAGGACTCAAAGGATCCGGGGGATCAGGTGAAAAGGGTCATTTACACTATCCTGACCCTGGGCGCCTACGATATCAGCGAGGAGGCGGTTGCCAAGGATCATAAGGCGGTAACCATCCTGGCCGGTATCGGTATCCCGGTGTCCTGTTTCCTGCATGGGTATGCCGGTTTTATCTTCGGATCGGTCAAGGCCAATGCCCTGTGGATGTCCCCGCTGATGCCGGTTATCTTTATCATGTCGGCTGTCGTGTCCGGTATCGCTCTGTGTATGCTCACCTATATCATTATCATGGAGTGGAAGAAGTTCAGGGCGATCCTGAAAAAGGGCATGGGTGATGAAAGTGTTACGGTCATTGCCGGCGTGGAGATGGACGTTATGAAGAAGACCAGCAGGTACCTGATTGGTTTCCTTATAGCCGCCATCACCCTGGAGCTGCTGGATATTATTTTTCGAGGGTATACGCAGATGAAGTCGTGGGACATTCTGCGCGAAGTCATGTTCCAGGAAGACTTCACCAAGATATTCATCCTGCAGTACGGCCTGGGCAACCTGCTGCCGTTTATCATGTTGATGCTGCCGAAGCTGACCATCAGGCGCCTCTTCGTTTCCCTGTGTCTGATTCTGTTCGGCGTGTTCATGATGCGTTGGAATGTCGTTATCGGCGGCCAGGCATTCTCGCTTTCCTTTTCCGGTTTCATGAACTATGACCTGCCGATAATTCCGCATAACCTGGAGACCTATCGAGAAGGGTTGTTCGGCGCATTGACAGTAGCCGCGACGCCGTTCATTATCTTCTGGGTCATCAACAAGATAGTACCGTCAATGAAGGAAGTGTAACCGCGTACGGCGGTTATTCCGGCAACACAGACCGGGGGGTGCCTGAGTGCCCTCCGGTCTTTTTTGTTTGAGGAGAGAGGGTATATGAGGAAAGCGGCAGGTGAGAGACTGGGGTAGCCAGGTCCGGCCGGAAATGCTCATGACATCCTCCTGCCTGAATAACTCCGGTTGCGGTTACGGCATAATGCTTTCAGGCAGATGCGTCAAGCCGGAACGGTGTTAACGGGGAGCCGGTACAATCAGGAGTAGAGCTTATCTTCCTTTTTCAGTTTGTCCATGCAGAAGAGGAGGGTAATCAGGGTGGCAATGGGAATGAGCGGCACCAGAAAGGCCAGGGCATACTCATGGTTGATCATGGCGCTCACGACTGCGAAGATAAGCGAAATAATAGCCAGCAGGGTTGTTGTTACAACCGCGATGATATCGTAATAAAAGTTGGGCTTAAAGGCGATAAAGAGAAGAATCGCGGCAGGCCCTATAAAGGTGTTGAAAAATGTCACCTCGTTGACCAGCCCTAAGGCGAAGATAAAAACACAGAATGCTGATATGACGAGCAGGGCATAAAATCTCAGTATCTTCAATGGCATGATAAAATTTCTCCTTGATATTTATGATGTTACTTTGCTCTCCAGGCAATGAAAAACATACATTATATAATAGAAGAGAGGATTATTCACCTGCTTTTTGCAGTATCCGTATCCGGTTATTGAGGAATGGTATCTGACACCCTGACGGCCTCAGTCAGGCCGTCCACTACCTGCGCCATTTTCCTGTAATCAAGGGTGTCAGGCAGGTCTGACGGCTGGTGATAGTGCGGATTTCTGTAAAAGGCGGTGTCGGTCAGCATGACGGCGGGATATCCGAACCTGTTGAACGACCAGTGATCTGAAAAATCAATGCCCACCATGATGGATGGGGCATTCAGGGATTCAACCGGAAGGTCAGTGCCGCCCTGAAAGGCATTTTTGACCTGGCGGGTCCATTTTGTTGACCTGATATTTCCCACAATGGCGATGAAATTTCCTTCCTTCGGATATAGGGTGTTCATAAAGGGCAGGGGGTAGGACTGGCTTGCCGGAGTGTCTGTGAAGTAGCCGAGCATCTCAAGGCAGATCATTCCCTTCAGTTTGATGCCGCCCCTTTTCAGGCTCGCAGCATAGACGTAACTTCCCATTTTTCCGGTCCGGTAAGCAGGAGGTTCTTCGGGACAGAAGGCCACCAGCCTGAGACAGGCAGGAGGATTGTCGGCAAGGAGCCGGGATAGTTCCATGAGTGCCGCGACCGCACTTGCATTGTCGTCCGCCCCGGGTGAGCGGGAAACGGTGTCATAATGGGCCCCTACAACAAGAAGAGGCCGGCCGGGAGGCTGATCAATGCTTCCCGCGGGTCGTGCTATAACATTGAGGTGATGGGTCTGTCGGTACGGTACCGGCTGAAGGGAAACCTCGTATCCAAGCGCATCAAATGCACGGGTCAGATGTTCGGCCACCTTTCTGAGCCGGTCAACGCGTACAGCAGGC
>JAJRVA010000170.1 GCA_024277485.1 Deltaproteobacteria bacterium
ATCGACAGGTCATTGCCAGCCTTTACAGCCCGGAGGCCATGGAGTACCGACAGGGCAAAGATTTCCGCATTCATGAAATCATGATGGCCGTGGCCTGTCAGGTGATGGTACCGGCAATCGCCAGCGGGGTGATGTACAGCTATGATCCCCTGCGACCAGAGTCGGAAAGCATCCTGGTCAGCAGCGCCTGGGGCCTGGGTGAACCGGTTGTTTCCGGCCGGGTATCCACGGACCACTTTATCCTGGACCGTCGACCGCCCAACCGGATCAAAGAGATCAACATTGTCCGTAAGGAACAGAGCATGGTGCCGTGCGGCTCCCGGGGCACGGAGATGCAGCCGGTCCGCGATGAACAGCGGAGTGTGGCAAGCCTCGACAACAACCGTCTCAAAGAGCTTGCCCGTATTGCCCTGCAACTGGAGCAGTACTTCAAAAAACCCCAGGATATCGAGTTCGCTGTCCGCGATTCAGGCGAAATCGTCATCCTGCAGTCCCGACCGCTGGCCCTGCAGCAAGAGCGGGTGCCCCGGGCCTGTGACCTGAACGGCCTGGACGGAAAATATCCGATTCTCATGCGTGGAAAGGGCGTTGCGGCCATGGAGGGCGTGGCCGGCGGCCCGGCCTGGCTGCTGCAGGAGGATCGGAAGCTGAGCGATTTCCCCATGGGCGCTATCCTGGTGGCCCGCTACGCCTCACCGCAGTTAGCCGGGGTTATCCACCGGGCCGCGGGTTTCATCACCGACGTGGGTGCCACCACCGGCCATCTGGCCACAGTGGCCCGTGAGTTCCGGGTACCGGCCCTGTTCAACACGGAAGACGCGACCAGGATGCTTGAGCATGGCCGGGACATAACTCTGGATACCGAGTGTCTGAGCATCTACGAAGGCAGGGTGCCTGAACTGCTCTACTACAGCCTGCAGGAAGAGCCGGTCGAAGACATGTACGAGTATCGGCAGCTGCGCCGGGTGCTGAAGAGAATTGAACCGCTCAACCTGGTCGATCCCGGCACGGAACACTTTACACCGCAGGCCTGCCGGACCTATCATGACCTGACCCGCTTCATCCATGAAAAGGCGGTGGAGACAATCATCGACCTTAACTTCTATCATGCCCATCACCGGGACACCCATGCCGGCCAGCTCCTGTGGGACTATCCGCTTGACCTGATCCTGATCGACGTGGGCGGCGGCATCAGCGGTGAACATGAGCAGGGCATCAGGCCGGAACAGATCAGTTCCGTGCCCATGCGGGCCCTTATGGAAGGCATGTCTTATCCCGGCATCTGGGACATGGCGCCCATGCCGGTCGACTTTTCCAGCTTCATGGCCAGCCTGACCAGGACCGTGCCGACACGCCTCAGCAGACCAGAGGACGTGGGCCGCAACCTGGCGGTCATCTCCCGGGAGTACGCCAACATCAACTTCCGGCTGGGTTACCATTTTACCGTCATAGACGCCTATGTCTCAGACATTATTCTGGACAACCACATCTACTTCCGCTTTGTCGGCGGGGTGACAGACACCACGCGGCGGGCCCGGCGGACCCGTCTGCTCAGGGAAATTCTCGCCCATTACGATTTTCTCTGCGAGATCCATGACGACGTCATCACGGCCCGGCTGAAGAGGATGGATGAGGCGAGCATGCAGCGCCGTCTTTTCCTGCTCGGTCTGCTGGTCGGCTTTACCCGTCAGCTGGATGTGAAGATGATCAATGAGGAACAGGTGGAAATTCATTTTCAAAAAATCAAAAATATCATGGAGGCAGACCAGTGAAAAATTCACGGACCAGCATTCTTATTCTCGATGACGAACCCATTGTCAGCAAACGACTGCAACCGTCCCTGGAAAAAAAGGGATACGAGGTCGAATCATTCACCCGCAGCGAGGACGCGCTCCGACGCATTACCGAACGGAGCTTCAATATCGTGGTGACCGACCTGAAGATGGAAGGGGTGGACGGCATGCAGTTCCTTACCGAGGTCAAGGAGAAGTATCCGGAGACCGAGGTCATCGTTATTACCGGTTTTGCGACCATGGCCACTGCCAAAGAGTCGTTCAGCAAGGGGGTCTTTGATTTCCTGGCCAAACCGTTCAAGCTGGGCGAGATCGCCGAGGTCATCGCCCGGGCCGAAGCCAGGATCAAAAGTCGCTGAAATTCGGTCAAAAAAAATATTGCATGAGGTAATATCCATGTTGAAAACACTGTTATATATCAATGAAGATCTGGCTTCGAGTATCGCTCTCAGGTACACGGACTATCTCAATAAATTTATCAAACTGGCCCTGTTCGTGACCCATGTGGAGGAACCGGACGACAAGGACAAGGTCGGCACCGGATGGGTGCGCCGCACCTGGGAGGAAGGGGTAACATCAAGCGGCGGACGGTTGATCGACCGGATGCTGCACACCGAGAACATCGACTGTCATCTGGCCGGCCGCCCCAAGGTATTCGTGGGAGAGCATGAGCGTGAGGTTATTTATGAACTGCGCAGCGGCAACTACCAGCTGTTTGTCCAGGGTTATCTGAACACATCGGACTCGGATGATTTCTTTGAGCTGATCAAGTCTCCCCTCTGTACGGACGCCCCCTGTCCGATCCTGCTGGCGAAAAACCTGACCATCAGCAAGAAATGCGTCCTGCTCTGCGGCGACAGTGTCGATCCGGAACTGCTGGTGGAAAAAAGCATGGCGATTCTGGACAGGGAGATCCAGGACGGGTCAGCGTTCAGCTTTGATGTTATTTTTTTCAGGTTCATGGAGCAGGAAACTCTGCAGGTGCTGGACAGAAGTGAAGGCGGCTCCGTGCTGCAGAATGTCGTAAGCCGACTGGCCGATGCAGGAAAAGAGGCCGAAAAGGTAGCGGTTTTGTCCGGCACCCCGGAACAGGTCGGCGATTACCTGAAAGCATATGCCCTGGTCGTTTCAACCCTGCCGACCAGAAAATGCATGCGGATGCACGTCCTGGCCAACTCGCTGGCCTCGGTCTTGCTTGTTCGATAGTCCGGAGTGTCCGGCTGCTCTGTGGTACCTGAACTGCCTGAAGATATTTTTATTTCATAATTTCAGATAAATATATCAACTCAGAAAGGTAAGTAATAAAAAACAAGGAGTCATCATGAAAATACTTGTAGCGCTGGACAGACAGAAGTACAGCAGACATATTCTGAAAAAAGTCGCCCGCCTGGCCCGAAACACCCTGGCCGATCTCGTTTTCATGGGCGTACAGGAAAACGGAAATCATAAACCCAATCAATCTCTGGTCGATAGTCTGCTTCGTTACCGGCAGGATGTCTGCAGTTTTTTCAACCCTGATGAGCTACCCTACGGCTCGCCTGTTTCCGCGGAGTTCACAGCAATAAGGCAGGGCGACTGGATCCTGGGCTCGGACGGCATGAAGGAGCTTGTTCTGCGAATCGCGTCAGGCAGTGCAGCACGTCTGGTCCCGGCGGTCGCAGCAGAACTCGAAGCCGACCTGATCATCATGGGTTGCAGCGGCGAACTGGGCTGTGAGTGGGAGGGTGAAATGAATGTACCGCTCAGGATCGCCAAGGATGCACCCTGTTCTGTGCTGGTGATCAAGCAGCCCACCCGCTCGGACCAAATCATTTCCATCCTGGACCAGTCCGTTGTCAGTCAGGATTCCCTGGAGCTGATCAACCAGCTCGTCACCCTGCACGGATCAGGCCTGAAGATCGTGGGGGTCAAGGAAAAGATGGCCGGCAGCAGGCAGAGTGAGATGGAACGGCGGATGATCGAGCTGGTCAGGTATTACAACAATCGGGACGTGGACGCCTGGGTCAAACTGATCAGCAGCCGCGATGTGAAGGAGTATGTCATAAACTCGTCGAGGACCGCCATTGTCGCCCTGTGGCTCGGCAAACAATCACTCTTGCAGAAGCTTTTCCCCCTGACCATGGTGGACAAGCTGCTTGAGAATACCAGCTCATCCCTGCTGATTCTCAGGTAGAACGGCAAGGATTGATGTCTCGCAGAGGCACCAGTAAAAAAAGAACGTGGATACACACACCAGCGCCCTGGACCAGGACTACGGATCCCACTGGGGGAGCACCAGCGTGGTCCTGCGCCATACCTGCATTACCCGTCTGATCAAACCATAGAATTAAACACACAGGAAGAGTCCTGCGGAGGAGAGAAGACGGTGTTGCTGTGATTCGTTTCCATGCGGCTTCCAGATGAGGAGCTGAATTCTTTCCATTGAACACAGCAGAAGCGGTATGTTATAATCCTTCACAGGATGCAGGGTCCGACTGGCTGAAACACCGATCATTGATGGCCGGAGCAGCCTTTCCCGATGGCAGAATGCTTTTTTTCTGCGAGCTTGACAATCCCCGTGAGAGACGGAAAATAATAAAATAGTATGTACAGTTATTACAGACTCCTGAGAGTATTTCTGCTCATTTTCACCTGCACGGCCATATCCTGGCCATCATGGTTACATGCGGAGCAATTCCCCCCGGTTACCGGCAAGGTTTCGGAAATCCTTGTCAGGGTGAGACCGAAGATCAGCACCGAATTAAGAGACAAGGGACTTGAACTTGGCTCACAGGTCTTTATGCGGATATTCAAGCTGCCGGGAGAACTGGAGGTCTGGGTGGAGGACAACGGCCGTTTCAAGCTGTTCAAAACCTACCCTGTCTGCAACTATTCAGGATACCCGGGCCCGAAACTGAGTGAGGGAGACTGGCAGAGTCCGGAAGGGTTCTACAGGGTTACAGCGGACCGGATGAACCCCCGCAGCAGCTACCACCTCTCGTTCAACATAGGGTATCCCAATGAGTATGACAGGCTGCTGAACCGGACCGGCAGCAACATCATGGTCCATGGCGACTGTTCCTCCATGGGATGTTTCGCCATGAACAACTACCGGATGGAGGAAATCTATACCCTGGCACATTCGGCGCTGGCAAACGGCCAGCAATCAATCGATGTGCATATTTTTCCCTTCCGCATGACCGCAGAGAACCTGAACAAGTATCGCGACTCTCCCTGGATCGAATTCTGGAAAAACCTGCAGCAGGGGTATGCCGCCTTTGAGCGAAACAACATGGTGCCGCTTATCACCGTGGAAAAAGGCAGGTACGTTGTTTCAGGAACAGGCAGAATTGCCATGTCGCACAGAAAAAACCGATCCGGTTATTCTTTATCCCGCAGGCCCTCCAGATCATCGAGATAAATTGTCCTTCCCTCGACCCGGATAAGTCCCTCGTCCGTCATTTTGGCGAAAATCCTGGAAAGTGTTTCCGGTATGGTGCCAAGCAGGCTGGCAAGCTGGCCCTTGGGAATATCGAGAATAACCCGGTTTGGAGAACCCTGCTCCTCGGCGAGATAGAGCAGGTGGGCGGCAAGACGGCCCGGCACTTCCCTGAGAGAGAGATTTTCTATCTGGGTCGCAAACCGGCGCAGCCGCAGAGACAGCATGGCCAGCATGTTCAGGGCCAGGGAAGGATTGCCGGTCACCAGGTCGACAAACTGGCGGCGCGGAAAATACAGCAGCTCTGATTTCGCCAGGGCCAGTGCGTTGGCCGGAAAGGGCTGGTTGTGGAAAACCGGGACCTCCCCGAAAGGCTCTCCCGGGCCGAAGATGTGCAGGATCTGTTCTTTTCCCTCAAATTACATTTTATAGATCTTCACCCGACCGTCCATAACCATGTAGAAACCGTCCGCCCCGTCGCCCTCGAAAAAGACAACCTCACCACGTTTGAAAACCTTAGCAACGGCTATTTCCGTTACCTTGTCAAGCTGTTCATCAGAAAGACCGGAGAAGAGAACACTCTCGGCAATAATTTTCTTTTTTTTATCCATTTTTCTGAAAAAAAATTGTCTTTTGACATAGGTCAAAGGAAAGGCGCAGGAACCGGGTATAGTCAGATCATAATACGGAACACTTATTAAGGCGATCATAAAAACATTAATTCAACAGAGGAGTACAATCATGTTTTGCAACCAGTGTGAGCAGACTGCCAAGGGCGGCAGCTGCACCAAAATCGGAGTATGCGGCAAAAACGAAGAGGTGGCCAACCTCCAGGACCTGCTCATTCACGCGGTCCAGGGACTGGCCCTGTACGCCAACGAAGGGCGGCAAAAAGGTATTGTCGACGAGGCAACGGATCTCTTTACCTTTGAGGCTGTCTTTTCCACCCTGACCAATGTGGATTTTGACCCGGCCCGTTTCCAGGAGCTGATAGACAGGGCCGTTGTACTGCGGGAGGCCATGAAAGAGAAAGTTGCGACTGCCGGCGGAAAGACAGACTTTACCGAGGCAGCGGCGACCTTTACACCGGCAGACACCATTGCCGGGCTGGACGCTCAGGGCGCCGCACTTGATTTCATCCAGTCGCTTGACGAGGACGAGAATATCCGCTCGCTCAAGCAGACCCTGCTGTACGGCCTGAAAGGAATTGCCGCCTATGCGGACCACGCCTGGATCCTGGGTCAGAAGGATGATGCCATTGCCGGTTTCATGTATGAGGCCCTGATTGCCCTGATGGCGACGGGCTTAAGCGTTGACGACTGTGTCGCCGTGGCCATGAAGGCCGGTGAAATCAACCTGCGGACCATGGAAATCCTGGACGCGGGTAATACCGGGACATACGGCCACCCGGAGCCCACATCCGTACCGCTTGGCCACCGGAAAGGAAAATGCATCCTGATTACCGGGCATGACTTAAAAGACCTGCAGCTGCTTCTTGAGCAGACAGAAGGCAAGGGCATTGACATCTATACCCACGGTGAAATGCTGCCAGCCCATGCCTATCCGGAGCTGAAGAAGTACAGCCATTTTTACGGCCACTTCGGCACTGCGTGGCAGAATCAGCACAAGGAGTTCCCGAACTTCCCGGGCGCGATCCTCTTTACCACCAACTGTATCCAGAAGCCTAAAGATTCCTACAAGGACCGTATCTTCACCAACGGCCTGGTGGGCTGGCCTGGATGTACCCATATCCTGAACAAGGACTACACGCCGGTTATCGAGAAGGCCCTGGCCATGGAAGGTTTCATCGATGAAGTGGACAACGGATCGGTCATGGTCGGTTTCGGACGCAACACGGTCCTTGGTGTGGCCGACAAGGTGATCGAGGGTGTCAAGTCCAAGGCGATCCGGCATTTCTTCCTGGTCGGGGGCTGCGACGGCGCCAAACCGGGACGTGATTATTACACGAAATTTGTCGAGCAGGTCCCTGATGACTGCATGATCCTGACCCTTGCCTGCGGCAAATTCCGCTTCTTTGACAAGGACCTGGGGAATATTAACGGTATACCGAGACTTCTTGACGTGGGCCAGTGCAATGACGCCTATTCGGCCATCAAGATTGCCGTGGCCCTGGCGGATGCCTTCGAGTGCGGGGTCAACAACCTGCCGCTGTCCATGATTATTTCCTGGTATGCACAGAAAGCAGTTGCCATCCTGCTCACCCTGCTCTACCTTGGCATCACGGATATTCGCCTCGGACCCTCCCTGCCGGCGTTCATCACCCCGGGTGTCCTGCAGGTCCTGGTGGACAACTTTGCCATCAAGCCGGTTGCAGACACGCCGGAAGAGGACCTGGCAACTATCCTTGCTGCTTAACCGATTACCCCTTCGTTGCAGCCGGCCCTGCATATGGTCCGGCTGCAACCTTCTCCTGCTGGAGAAAAAACCGATAGGTGAACAATGACGCAGGAAAGCAACCATCACAAGACATATGCCATCATGCCTGGAATGAACATGGGAATGCTGACCCCGGACGACCTGGAAAAAATAGCTGCCATCTGCCGCAAGTTCAATGTGCCCGCGGCCAAGGTGACCGGTGCGCAGCGCCTGGCTTTCCTGGGAATGGCCCCGGAACAGCTTGAGGCGCTGAAGCAGGAACTGCAGATCCCGGACAGACTGCCCCATACCCGCAACCGGGTGCATTATGTTCAGGCCTGCCCGGGCAGCGAGTGGTGCAAGTACGGGACCGGCAACTCCCTGGCCCTGGCCGGTGAGATTGAAAAGCTGGAGCTTGACGGCCCCCTGCCCTACAAGGTCAAGGTCGGCGTATCCGGATGCCGGATGTGCTGCTGTGAATCCTGGGTGCGGGACGTGGGGCTTGTCTCCCAGAAAAACGGCTGGAAATTCATCTTTGGCGGTAATGGCGCGGGAAGGCCGAGGATCGGAGACGTGGTTGCTGAAGACTTAAATGATGCTGAAGCAGTGGCGCTTGTCAAAAAATGTCTTAACTTCTATATCAGTAATGCAAAATTTAAAACCCGGAGTGCCCGGTTCATGGAGAGATTCGGTATTGATGCACTGAAAAAAGGGTTGTTCGGGTAAAGAGAATAACAAAATACCCAACCAGGAGAGGAACATCATGCAATGCCCCGGACAGGACAGCCGCTATTGGGTCGGCGAAGATGTTTTTGAAACACAATGCCCCAAGTGCGGCCACGGCGTCGAATTTTTCAAGGATGACAGTCAGCAGAAATGTCGAAAATGCGGCCACCGCATCCTCAATCCCAAGATTGATTTTGGCTGCGCCTCCTATTGCCCGTACGCGGACCAATGTCTTGGCTCCATGCCGCCCGAACTGTTAGCCAAGAGAGATGACCTGTTCAAGGACAAGCTGGCCATTGCCATGCGCAAGTACTTCGGCCAGGACCACCGCAGGATCAAGCACGCTGAAAATGTCGCCAGGTACGCTGAAGAAATCGCAAAAATGGAAAAAGGCAACATGGCGGTTATTATGGCCTCCGCATATCTGCACGATATCGGCATCAGGGAGGCGGAGCGCAAGTTCAACTCCTCTGCGGCCAAGTATCAGCATACAGAGGGCCCCCCGGTCGCCCGTGAACTGCTGACGTCCCTCAAGGCTGAAGAGGAACTGATTGACGAGGTGTGCGATATCATAGGGCACCATCACCTGCCGCGGGAGGAGGAAACAGTGAACTTCAGGGTCCTCTACGATGCTGATCTCATTGTCAATCTTGACGAAAAATACAAAGAGACTCCCCCCAGCGGAGAAAAACTCGAAACCGTGCTGAACAGATCATTTCTGACAGATTCCGGGCGCAGGGTGGCGAAAAAAAACCTCATGAAGCTGGTTCGCTGAGAACAGGACAGAGGAACAGGACGAGAGAAAATACTATGAAGACCATACGAAAAATTATTGAAATTGATGAAGAACTGTGCACCGGCTGCGGTGACTGCGTGCCGGATTGTGCTGAAGGATCACTTGAGATCATTGACGGCAAGGCCCGTCTTGTCGCAGACAAGCTCTGCGACGGCCTCGGGGCCTGCCTGCAGTCCTGCCCCACCGGGGCGCTGACCATCGTTGAGCGGGAGGCGGACGAATTTGACCAGGAGGCTGTTGAGGTCTTTTTGGCTGGAAAAAAGAAAAAAGAGGCCGGGGCCATGGGCTGCCCTTCCGCCCGGCTGCAGTCTCTGCAGCCTTCGCCATGTGATGCCGCAAACGTGCCGGGTTCCCAGGAGGGATCGACACTCTCGCACTGGCCCATCCAGATCAGGCTCGTGCCGGCGGCAGCTCCGTTTCTGGAGAACAGCGACCTGTTGGTAGCGGCGGACTGCACCGCTGTTGCCTATCCCAACATCAACCGCGATTTTGTCAACGGCCGGGTGGTCATGATGGGCTGTCCCAAGTTTGATGACGCCCAGATGTACGTGGACCGCTTTACGGAAATTTTCAACAGCGGCAAGGTCAACACGGTAACCGTCCTGATCATGGAAGTGCCGTGCTGCTCCGCCATGCTGCAGATCATCAAGAAGGCCAGGGGCGATGCCGGCTCCTCCGTCCCGGTCCGCCAGGTCGTTATCTCGACCCAGGGGAACATTATCAACGACCAGGCCTGGTAACTCCCGTACCAGTATCGCCCTCTCACCGGCATCGTTGTTTTCGACGGTGCCGGTACCAGAAACCGGCCCCTGAGAACAGGATCCCCACTGCAATGATAAGGTAACGTGCCACCGGGACATCAACTGAAACCAGGGCCTTGAAGATCAACACCCCACCGGCTGCGATGAGCAGCCAGTCGGTGATAACCGCACAGACCGAACCGATTCTGGCAAAAAATTCCTTCATGGCCGCGAATCGTTTCAGCTGCCGGAAAGCCGGATTGTCTTTCCCTCCATCCTCTCCAGCACCTCGCGCCACAAAGACAGTTTTGACGCATTACCGAGGCGTTTGCCTCTCCAGTTTTCTTTTTTCCTGGCCAGCCAGTACCCGTTTTTATTGAAACTGTATACCGGGACGAGATCGGAACGTTTGGAAACAGGGAGAAGATGGTTGTTGATCGTATCAAGCACTATTGGTTCGTATCGCGGATTACCATGAAAGGTCAGGACCATGTGCGGCTTTCTGGTCCTGAGGGAAATAACATAGGTGATGCGCATGTTTTCATCAGGGACGTTCAGATTCTTGAGGGTAAAATACTTGGCTATTGTAAAGTCCTCGCAATCACCTCCGCTTTTTGCCAGGGTTTCCGACAATGTCGCCCAGTAATCATC
>JAJRVA010000171.1 GCA_024277485.1 Deltaproteobacteria bacterium
CGGAAGTTAAGCTCCTCTGCGCCGATGGTACTGCCAGGGCGACTTGGTGGGAGAGTAGGTCGCTGCCGAATTCTTTTATACCAAAAAGCCCCAATCTGATAAGTCGGATTGGGGCTTTTTTGTACCTGATATCGTGCTCATTCAAGATCAGGATAATGTGGAGAGGATTTTCTCCATTTTTTCAAGGCGTTTTCTGGCAGGCGCTTCATCCTTCCTGTCGCCATCTCTGGAAATATCCCGGGTAAAATCAAGGAGCACGTCCACTTTGTCCGGTTTGATACCTGCTTTCCTGCCACTGCTGCGCGATTCATCACTCCTGACGCATTTCTCCCTACAATAATTCATCGCCATCACAAAGAGAGTGTGTTATTTTATAAAAATGAAACCGGACAACCTTGTCAGGCTGGATGCCCGGCCAAAGCACAGCGAAGATATTGTTTCTCGCAGGATACTGGATGAACTCCTTCTGGTGCCGATCCGCAAAACAGCAGGAAGAGTTGATTCCATCTACACCATGAATGAGGTAGCTGCTTTTGTCTGGGAGAATCTGGATGGCAGAAATTCAGTTCATGATATCTGTAAAAAAGTGGTGCAAAAATTTCAAGTGGACATCGAAACAGCTACTGAAGATGTTATCAATTTACTGGTACAACTCAGTGCTATTGCAGTGATTAATGGTTTCTGAGATGGGTTGCTCTCCAGTTTCATCTACCGGTTATGGCGAGTTCAGTCGCCGTATACATGACCGCCTCCTGGAAAAAAACATACCCCTTGAAGGGAGCATCGAGGTCACCGAGCGGTGCAACCTGCATTGCGCCCACTGTTTTATCAACCAGGCAGCTGGGGACCAGAACGCCCGGGACCGAGAACTTTCAAGTGATGAGATTGTCTCCATCATCGACCAGGCCGTGGATGAAGGGTGTCTCTGGCTGCTCTTCACAGGCGGGGAACCCTTTCTTCGTCCTGACTTTCTCGATATTTACCTGCACGCCAAGCGCCGGGGACTGCTGATCACCCTCTTTACCAACGGAACCCTCCTGACCCCGGCTATTGCAGACACGCTGGCGGAATATCCACCGTTTTCCATTGAAATTTCCTGCTATGGAGCTACTACCGAGACCTATGAGCGAGTCACAGGCGTGCCGGGTTCCCATGAACAATGTATCCGGGGGATCGAACTTCTACTCTCTCGGAACCTTCCCCTGAAAATCAAGTCCCCTCTCATGAAGCTGAATTACCATGAGCGAGAGGCCCTGCAGGAATTTGCCGCGAGCCTGGGCATTGAATTCCGCTATGACGTGGAACTGAACCTCCGGACAAACGGAGACCAGGGACCTGCGCAGCAAAGACTCGAACCGGAACAGGTGGTGCAGCTGGATTTCGCCGACCAACGCAGGGAAGAGGAGTGGCTGGAATTTGCACGCAAGTTTGCCGGCGAAAAGATCCACCCGGACAGTTTATTCCAGTGTGGCGCCGGATCCGGCAGTTTCCACATTGATCCGTACGGGCAGATGACCTGCTGCTTGATGGTGCGGGAACCCTGCCATGACCTGCGCCGTGAAACTTTTCGCCGGGGCTGGCTCGACCTGCTGCCGAAGGTGGTGTCGCAAAAATGTACCGGTTCATCCGTCTGCAACGGGTGCGAGCACCGGTACCTGTGCAGCTGGTGCCCGGGCTGGGCCCGGATGGAGCATGGCAGGCAGGAGGAACCGGTGGAATATCTTTGCCGGATTACCTGGTTGCGGGCCCGCCGGCTGGCCAACCTGGTTGAAAGACGATCAGGTATGAACGACCAGAACAGGAGGACCAGGCAATGACAGATGAAAAAAGAAAAGATTCAAGGCGTCCCTATGAGAAACCTCAGGTGGAGAAGGTGGAACTGATCGCTGAGGAAGCGGTATTGGCCGGGTGCAAGCTGAATTCTGGTGGCTCATCAGGACCGGGCGGAAACAAGTGTCGATATACTGGTGGTGGCCCTCCAAGACCATGCTCATTGCGGACCAGCTGAAATAATGATTTCACTGGATATCGCCGACATTGTCTACTCCGTTACCAGCAAATCCCCAGAAAAAACGGTACACCTGGATGAATCCTACAGGGATTTTCACGGCTCCGGGAACCCCGAGGTTGCGATCCGTGTCCACAGCAGTGGCGTGCCGGAAATCCCGTGGCAGGAACTTGAAAAAGTCTTTGACTCAGAAATGGTCTGGAGTCTGTACAGGCACAAAGACACATTTCTTTTTGCCCTGCGCTCACCTGCTTCGAGCCGCACGCCGTACAGCATAGCTGTTTTTGACTCTGATTTCACCCGGGGAGACATCTATCTCAACCCTCCGGAAAACACCTTGGAGGAATTGCCTGGACTGCTCCCCCTGGCCTACCCCATGGCCGAGGCCCTGATGATCTGCCTGCTTGCCCGGGGCCGCGGCGTGATGATGCATGCCGGAGGAGTGATAGACAATGGTCGAGGCTACCTCTTTGCCGCTCGATCCAGCCATGGAAAAACCACCATGATCAAACTCTGGCGCAAGAAGGGTGCCATTCTCAATGATGATCGGATTATCGTCCGCCACCGGGACAACCGATTCTGGATCCACGGCACCCCATGGCATGGTGAATACGATGGCGTCTCCTCCCGAAAAGCCCCCTTGGAAAAAATTTTTATCCTGGGCCATGGCGAACACAATCATGTCGAGAAAATACAGGGTGCCCATGCTGTCTCCAAGCTGATGAGCCGCTGTTTTCCGCCGTTCTGGGACAAAGAGGGCATGGAATTCACGGTTGATTTTCTCGTCATGATGATCCAGGCCATTCCCTGCCATTGCCTGAAATTCAAGCCCGACAAACAAATAGTGGATTTTGTGCGATGCGTGAATTGATTCTTGACCGGAAGCAACTTGACACGCTCATCAGCGAGATGCCGTCGGGCACAAATGCATTACGGTTTCAAATTACGGTTACCGGCTCCTGCATGCTCCCGTTCATCCGGCATGAAGATGTTCTGACGGTTGCGCAAGCGAAACCGGCACGATTTCGCGTCGGTGACATACTTGTCTACCGATCGCCCGGCAGAAAACAGCTTTTTGCCCACCGCCTCGTTTCCATAAGAAAAAAAGAGGATCTTCGTTTTGAAACACGGGGAGATGCAACCTTTGGAGCCAAAGAAGACGTACCTGCAAACAATATCCTGGGATATGTTGTCAGTATTCAAAGAAACAACAGACAGTTGAACCCGAACCACCCCTGTCGCCGCATAGCAGTTTTACTGTGGATTGCCGGTTCACCTCTCACGACCTTCTTTCTTTGTCTGGCAAGAAGGACCTATTCATTTTATAATGTTCACCTGTTGTCGTTCAAAATCTGATTGTGTCCAGATAAACCGGTAATTAGCCCACTGACAATTTTGCCAATCTGCCACTGGACAACGTACTTCTGTACAACAAGTGTCAGCTTAAAGAGCTTAGTCAACTCCAGGATAATGAAGAAAAAAAATCCCTCCGGCACTCTCTATATTATCGCCACCCCTATCGGCAACCTGGAGGATATCACCAGGCGGGCTATCCGTATCCTTGCTGAGGTGGATCTCATTGCCTGCGAGGACACCAGGCACACCAGGAAATTGCTCAATTATCTCGGCATCCGGAATATTCCCCTGACCAGTTATTATCGGGAGCGGGAACAGACCAAAACCGCCGGACTCCTGAAAAAACTGCGGGACGGCCTCAACATAGCTCTGGTCTCTGACGCGGGAACGCCTGCTGTCTCCGATCCAGGTGCGGTTCTGGTCCGGGCGGCCCGGGAGGCGGGCATCAGGGTTGAACCGATCCCTGGCCCTTC
>JAJRVA010000172.1 GCA_024277485.1 Deltaproteobacteria bacterium
CGAACCTGAAATAGCCGCCGGCATTAGTCATGGTCTGCATAGCTCCGAGGTTCACCCGGATGCCTTCAACCGTTGTTGTCGCATAAGCTGATTGCACCGGCACCAGGGTGTGTATCAGGTCCGCTAAAGTATACCCTTCAGCACCAGCCGGTTGAAGCATTGCCACGTTGACTGAGGCAACATTTCCCTGTACGCTTGAACTTCCTGCTCCGGTAGCTGATCCTCCGGATCCGCCGCTGCCGCTGCTGCATGCCGAAATTATCAGCCCGGCAGAGAGAATGGCCAGCAGGCCGAAAAAATGTTTTATTTTCTTTTGAGTTTTCCATGTTACGTGCATTTTTTATTCCTCTGTTCCTATTTAATAATACTATTTTAGTGTGCCCGTTACAGGCACATTTTAATCTTATAATTATAATCCGAATACTGATCGAAACCAGGCGCCGATCAGGGAGAGCGGACCGCCTTCGGTAAGCATGCCGCCGATAAAACCGGCAAGGCCCCATGCGCCGATGAGTGCGGAAGCTGCAGCAACAGTGTAGAGCATCATCTTTGAAACCTCATTCAGGACAGGGGACTGTTCCTGTGCATCCGTTTTTATTATCTGTCGCAGCGCAACCTTCATGAAGGTACCCTCGCTGTTATCAGGTTACTCTGTTGTTCACCTGGAATAATGAGTAGCAAACAGGGTGCCAAAGCGTCAGGTGTAAACAGAAAAAATGTAAGGGGTTGAAAATGGAAGGAGAAAGCCGCCCAAAAAATAATACATGGTCCAGCCGCGCCAACAACCGGTGTCTAAAATTTTGACAGCTGCAGGAGAAGGCAGGCGCACCGGGTATCTAAAAACAAGACATCCGGTGCGCCGGGGACCTGATAAGTGCTATTGATTGCCCTTGTACTTTTCTGCTTTTTTTATCATATCCTTACGAATATCAAGCATTTTCTGCTCCATGTCAGCCAGTTCTCCCAGGCTGGTTTTCGGGTTTCGCATGGCCTCCATGTAATCAAACCGCATGGAGTGCATTTTTTTCCGCATATCTCTGGTGTCATCCATGAATTTCTGTTGATTCTCGGGAGCCATGTTGAACATCATGCCGCCGCTCATCATGTTCATACATCCCATGTGGCCCTGTCCCATGCCGCCCATCATACCGCTGCCCATCATACCCATGCATCCCATGCGGCCCTGAGCCATCATACCATGCCCCATGCCGCCGCCCATCATGCTGCCGCCCATCATGCCCTGGCCTCCCATGTTCATCATGTTGCCGCGCATCGACTTCTGCGGCATGGTGGTATTGTTTCCGGTCTGGGCGATGGCTGTGCCACCTATAATGCCGGCGGCCAGAATTGATGCGAGCAGTACTGCTTTTATTTGTTTTTTCATTGTTCTGTCTCCTGTTCAGTTTTTCTATTGGATATATGTGCCGACAGGCGTCCTGACTGACGGCCGTTTCTGGAAATACGGTTTAAATGTTTACTGAGCCGGCGCATTGTATCAAGGTGGCCGGGGGGGAGATATGTATTTCAGCCGAGTTCTGTTTTCATGCGAAGATATTCATCCTCGCTGATTTCTCCACGTGCGTACCGCTCTTTCAGCGTGTTGAGATGAGTTGTCGGAAATTTTTTATTCCTGAAAAACAGGGCCTGGAAAAGCTTAACCACCAGGAAAATAACCAGTGCCCAGAAGAGCAGGGTGATTATCCAGCCGAGAGGGCCGGGAAAAAATGCACCCGGCCCGCATAGCCAATCGCCGTAACTCCCGAATCCGGTTCCAAATCCATTGTGCATCATTGTTAGGTCTCCTGATATTTTCATGAGTATATTATTGCTCTTGCAAAAACATTAAGCAGGAAATGTGCCAATGGGAACCTGTTATTGTTCTGGTACGGCAATGATTGTTAAATTATTTTTGAAATCAACAGGTTGTGTCTCAAAAAATAATACAAAAGAAGGGCCTTTATGTTATTGAAGTCATGCGGGCAGAAAAGAGGAACACGTTTCCGGGTAATTTTTATCCAGGCTTGATCCGGAAGAGTAAAGAAAATGGACAGTCCAGCCAAGAGTTTACTATGCCGGTTATTCATGGCCCGGGTTTAGCGCCTGGTCTGATTCTTTTTCAGGATGACTTCAGGATCGCGTCCTATACTGTTCAGGGAGTAGTATCCCGGATTGCCGGTAAAGGGGAGAAGTAACAGTTTGGGGAGCGTGAGTGCTTCCGGCTGCCGGAACTGGGACAGGCCGATGGTCATGTCTTCGTGGCCGGCAACCGGCTGGTCGCGGTAGGTGCCGAACATCCTGTCCCACCAGGGAAAGTTAAAGCCGAAATTTGAGTTGGTCTCGCGGATAATAACCGAATGGTGTACCCGGTGCATATCCGGGGTTACCACCAGCAGACGCAGTATCCTGTCAAATTCCCCAGGCAGCCTGATATTGCCGTGATTAAACATGGCAGTTCCATTCAGGATAATCTCAAAAACAAGCACTGCAAGGACCGGAGGCCCGAGGGCCGCCACCACTGCCATTTTAATCCCCATGGACAGGATGATTTCAATGGGGTGAAAGCGCAGGGCCGTGGTTACGTCAAAGTCAAGATCGGCGTGATGCACCATGTGCAGTCTCCAGAAAGCAGGCACCGCGTGAAACATAAGGTGCTGCAGGTAGATGACCATGTCCAGAAACAGGATGCCAATGATGACAGCAGGAAAGAAAGGGACCTGGAGAGAGTTCAGCAGTCCCCAGCCGTTCCGGCTTGCTGCCGCGGCAACACCCATCGCGGCAAGGGGGAAGAGCAGCTTGACAAGGAGTGAGTCAAGCAGAATAATGCCAAGGTTGTTGCCCCATCGTCCGGCTTTTGAGACGGTAAGCCGCCGCCTGGGGCGTGCCAGTTCCCAGGCTGCAACGAGGATAAATATTCCGACAAAAAACGTGAGTCGTACAGTTACTTCATCTGCCATTATCTGCTCAGCTGTTTCTCATACTTTTCCGCCTGTTTTGCGGCTCTCTCAGCCTGAGCGACTGCTTCTTCAGCCTGTTTCTGGTACCTTCGCGCCCTTCTGTAGAATCTTCTTTTTTTCTTTCTCTTCCCCTTTACTTCACTTGCGGCCTGGGCCTTGGAGTACAGTTCGTCCGCTCTCTGCAGGGCTTCGGCTTCCTGTTTCCTGGCCTGGTCCGCCTTTTGCTGCAGAATTTTCTGGTTGGTATACTGATAACTCTTTTGCCGGCGCACCTGCCGCGACTGCTCCTGCTGCGCCGCTTTTTTTCTATAGCTCGGGCTTACATCCAGGATTTCCACACCGTCAGGCGGCGCCTGGTCAGTAATGTTAAGAACGCCGTTTTTGTCCCTCCAGGTATAGATATTTTCTGCGCCATAACTGATGGTCCAGAGGAAAACAGACACCACGGCCGCAAGTATTACACGATATCTCATCATATTTTTCCTCCAGGTGGTCCGGTTGTGTGCTCCACAGGTGTTGTTCAGGTGGTACGTATATTTAACCTTTTTCTCTTTTCCCGTGTCAAATGGTATTCATCATATGAACCTAAAAAAAGAGGAAAAACACGTTCATGCCTGAGACGCGATCCTCATGTAATGTTCAGGCGCCGCAGCCTGAGAGCGTTCACAACCACAGAGATAGAGGAGAGACTCATGGCGGCAGCCGCGATAACCGGGCTCAGGAGAATGCCCAGGAATGGGTACAGGACACCTGCCGCAACCGGCACGCCAAGCGAGTTGTAGATAAAGGCGAAAAACAGGTTCTGCCTGATGTTTGCCATGGTGGCGCGTGAGAGCTTCCTGGCCCGGACAATCCCGGTCAGGTCCCCTTTCACCAGGGTGACCCCGGCACTTTCCATGGCAACATCGGTGCCGGTTCCCATGGCGATCCCCACATGCGCCTGGGCAAGGGCCGGGGCGTCATTGATGCCGTCACCTGCCATGGCCACCATATTCCCTTTGTCCTGCAGCCGCTTTACTTCAGCCGCCTTCTCATCGGGCAGCACCTCTGCCACCACGGCATCAATATTGAGCTTTGCCGCGACAGCTTCGGCAGTGGCCCGGTTATCGCCGGTCAGCATGACGACCTGCAGCCCTTCATCGTGCAGCTGTCTGATTGCCTCGGGGGTGGTTTCCTTGATCGGATCCGACACGGCAAGAAGACCGCCGAACTGTCCGTCAACCGCCACGAACATGACCGTCTGACCCTCTTTGCGCATCTCTTCGGCCCTGCTTTCCAGTTCCGTGATATCTATACTGTTGTCGTCCATAAGCTTGATGTTGCCGAGAAGAACGTGCGCATTTTCCACTGTACCCGCCACACCTTTGCCGGTAACGGAATCAAACTCGCCAGGGGTCTGCAGGGCGATCTTTTTCTCCCCGGCACCGGCAACAATTGCCTCTGCCAGGGGGTGTTCACTTCGATTCTCAAGGCTTGCCGACAGTCGCAAAAGACGTTCCCCGTCCATGCCGGCAGCCGGGATTACCCCGGTGAGCTTGGGCTTGCCCAGGGTCAGGGTACCGGTTTTGTCCACCACCAGGGTGTCTATTTTCCGCATGGTTTCTATGGCTTCAGCATTTTTGAACAACACGCCCAGGCCTGCTCCTTTACCGGTGGAGACCATGATAGACATGGGCGTGGCCAGTCCAAGAGCACAGGGACAGGCGATAATCAATACAGATACAGCCACGATCAGGGCAAACGCTAACTGCGGTTCCGGTCCAAAGAAAAACCAGATTGTAAAAGCGGCAAGGGCGATGGCAATGACAACAGGCACGAAATATCCGGCAACCTGGTCAGCCAGTTTCTGAATGGGCGCCCGGCTGCGCTGGGCGTCGGCAACCATCTGCACGATCCGCGCCAGCAGGGTGTCGCTGCCGATCTTTTCCGCCCGCATGGTGAGTGAGCCGGTGGAGTTGACTGTGGCCCCGATCACCTTGTCTCCGGCCTGTTTTTTCACCGGGATCGGCTCCCCGGAAATCATGGACTCATCAACTGAACTCGTGCCTTCAATGACCTCTCCGTCAACCGGTACCTTTTCTCCTGGCCTGATTCGCAGTATATCACCAGCCTGTACATGTTCAAGCGGGATATCTTCCTCGGTTCCATCATCATTGATCTTGCGGGCGGTTTTCGGCGCCAGGCCCAACAGGGCTTTTATCGCGGCCCCGGTCTGGCTGCGGGCCTTGAGTTCCATGACCTGGCCCAGCAGAATCAGGGTGACTATGACCGCCGCTGCTTCGAAATAGACACCCACGGATCCGTCCGGGCCCCGCATGGCATCGGGGAAGATACCCGGAAACAGAACGGCGACAAGGCTGTAGACATAGGCAACCGAGACTCCCAGGCCGATAAGGGTAAACATGTTCAGGCTGCGGTTGACCAGGGACTGGACGGCCCGGACGTAAAAGACCCAGCCGGCCCAGAGGACCACCGGTGTTGCCAGGACAAGCTCAACCCATCCCAGGGTCCGGGGGGAGGTCAGGTTTTCGATGAGGTGTCCGCCCGGCAGCATGTCGCGCATGGCAATGATAACCAGGGGCAAGGTCAGAATCGCACCAAATATAAAACGTTTGCGCATGTACGCATACTCGGGATTTCCCTCGTCTTCTTCCAGGGAGACAGTGCGCGGTTCCAGGGCCATGCCGCATTTGGGGCAGGAACCGGGTTCATCCTGAACAATTTCCGGATGCATGGGGCAGGTATAGGTTGCAGTGCCATTCTCCGTCCTGTTCTCGGGAGGCTCCATACGGTCTGTCGTCGTCTCGGTACGGTCTCCTTTTGTTGTATATGCTTCAGGGGTTGCATCGAATTTTTTCCTGCAGTGATCGCTGCAGAAGTAATAGGTGTGCCCGTTATATTCATAGGAGGCAAAGCCGTGTGCATCTTCTGTTGACATGCCGCAGACAGGATCGGTATATTTGCGAGTGTGGCCATCATGGTCATGTTCATGCGTGTGGGTGTTTGTTGGATCTGTCATTGTCGTCACCTTCTGTTACGTTGAAAGTTGAAAGTTTCCTGCTTAATCCTCATTCAATGATTGCAGGATCGGGCAGTCATGCGCTGATCCGTGCCCGTCGCACAGGTCGTTGAGCTGCTCCAGGGCCTGCAGTATTTTTTCAAGGTCGCTTATCTTCTGTCGTATCTTTGCCGCTTTTTCCTCGGTACGGGCCTTGACGTCCGCCTTGGTCGCGTGGGGATTCCGGCTCAGCGCCAGCAGGTCTTTGATTTCACTCAGCGAGAACCCCAGTTCCTTGGCCCGTTTTATAAAGCGCAGCCTGGCAGCGTCCTCGGCATGGTAAAGACGATAGTTTGACTCGGTCCGGCCTGCCGGTTCAATGAGCCCGGTCCGTTCATAAAAACGTACCGTGTCATTGGAGACCCCGGCCATTTTGGCCATTTTTCCGATTGTTAACCCGTTCATTACTGTCTTCCTCCACAATTTTATCTGTTATTCTCCCTGAACTATAAACATTGGACCATGGTCTAATGTCAAGGGGTGAGGTGCATTTTTCTCAGTAAATCGTTCCGGTCAGGGTCTTTGTTCGGGGTTTGGAGGGTTGGGACGGGGAGAGGCTTGTAATATCCTGTCTAACCCGCGTGCTTCATCCCGACATGTCGGGATTGCGAAGCCGCTAAGCATTGCGCCTGCTTCGTTACGCTTGAAAAACAACACTCAATATGCAGCCAGCATGCCTCCGGGTGTTTTTCTGGGCGTGGTTCGCATTCACGACACTTTCCGGCTTCTTGCCACGTCCTTTGTGAAATACGCGGGCCGAGCCGGGGTGTTCTTCCGGCGCAATCTGTATCCTGCCGGAAGAACAGGCCAGGGATGAATCAGTAGACCAGGTTGTTGAAGATATCATCAACAGTTTTGGGGGGCAGGTTGTTCTTCTTCAGGACCTCGTTGGCATTCTCCGTAAAATGCATACGCTTGACGGCCCGGGAATCACCTGCAATGCCGTCGGCAATATACGAGTAGACAAGATCTTCGAAACGGATGTTGTGAAATCCGGCGATCCTGTTGAGGTTTTCAACAACTTCACCCGGCAGGGTCAGTGTTACGTTGGTGCGGATGTTTTCCTGATCGGATATCTGTGTTTTCATGGCAGTACCTCCTGTTCATTGTTATGCCTGTGCAGGGTTTCATTGTCCTTGTTTCAACTGTAAACATTGGACATTAGTCCATGGTCAAGGATAATTTTTTCCCGACAGGGCGAAAAAGTGTTTCCTGCCCGTTGTTTTTTGTGCAGAGAGGATTCAGCCACGGGTGTGTCATGGGAAAAAAGCTTGCCGTACCCCGTGGTGGTGGTAGTGTGCAGGGAGCATGGGAGGAAAAGAAGTGATTTTTTATTCTGTTATTGAAATCGGGTTCCTTGAGCCCGGACCATGCCGGTGCAGCCAATAACAGCTCCAGCCAAAAAATGAGGTCCGCATGAGGGACAACAACACACTGTTTTGCAATCCGGTTGGGATGTCCATGGGGCGCCGCCGTTTTGTCAAGGGAATGGCAATGGGCGGGGCGCTGTTGGGTCTGGGTGTGTCTCCGGTCCGCCTGCTGGCCGCACTTGATTTTCCCCAGGGGCTCACAACCATGCGCGGCAAACGGTTCAAATTGACCATTGCGCCCCGGATCGTCAATTTTACAGGCAAAGAGCGTGTTGCCACGGCAGTGAACGGCTCTGTTCCCGGGCCCGTTCTCCGCTGGCGGGAAGGGGACCGGGTTACCCTGGAAGTGACCAACCTTCTGGCGGAGTCGAGTTCCATCCACTGGCACGGCATTATTCTGCCCTTTCAGATGGATGGAGTGCCGGACATCAGCTTCAAGGGAATAGATCCGGGAGGGACCTATCATTACGAGTTCCAGGTCAGGCAGAGCGGCACCTACTGGTATCACAGCCATTCCGCCTTCCAGGAACAGACCGGCCTGTACGGGCCGCTCATCGTTGATCCACTGGAGCCTGAGCCGTTCAGCTTTGACCGTGACTATGTGATCATGCTGTCGGACTGGTCTGATGAAAACCCGAATACGATCTATGCAAAGCTCAAGAAGATGAGCGGCTATTATAACTTTGCCGAACGGACGACCCCGGATCTGCTGCGCGATATCAGGGAAAAGGGGCTGGCACGGACCTGGCAGGAACGCTCCATGTGGAACCGGATGCGAATGAGCGACCGTGATCTTTCCGATGTGACCGGCTACACCTATACCTTTCTCATGAACGGGCAGACTCCTGCCGACGGCTGGACCGGTCTGTTCAGGCGCGGGGAAAAGGTGCGGCTGCGCATCATCAACGGCTCGGCCATGAGTTTTTTCGATGTCCGCATTCCAGGGCTGAAAATGACTGTCGTGGCAGCGGACGGCCAGAACATCGAACCGGTAAGCGTGGATGAATTCAGAATCGGGGTTGCCGAGACCTATGACGTGATCGTGGAACCCGAAGATGACCGGGCCTACTGTATCTTTGCCCAGGCCTTTGACCGGACAGGCTATGCCCGCGGCACCCTGACACCTGACCCGTCTTTGACCGCTGAAGTGCCGGAGTTTGATCCATACCCGATCCTGACGCACCTGGATATGGGCATGGACACGGGATCCATGCAGACCACCATGAAGGGAATGGAAAGCATGGGTGGCATGGAACACACCATGGCCATGGAAGGAATGCAGGGTATGGAGTCTGCAGCTATGTCGGGAATGGACGGCAGCAGCGAAGGGACGGCAATGCGCGGCCCGGCCGGCCACGGCTCCGATACAGAGGTTGTCCACGCGGCCACGGAGTTTGGTCCCCACGTGGATATGCGGGCGCAGAGTCCGCAGTACAGACTGGATGACCCCGGGGTGGGACTACGCAACAACGGCCGCCGGGTGCTCACCTATGCTGACCTGCGCAACCTCTATCTTACGGCCGATTCGCGCGAGCCGCAGCGGGAAATCCAGCTCCACCTGACCGGCAACATGTCCCGTTACATGTGGTCGATCAACGGGGTCAGGTACGCGGATGCTGAGCCGCTGCAGTTCAGGTACGGTGAACGATTGCGCATAACCTTTATCAACGATACCATGATGAATCATCCCATGCACCTGCACGGGATGTGGAGTGAACTGGAGACTGGAGACGGCCGGCATGTTCCGCGCAAACACACGGTCATTGTCCAGCCGGGAGCCAAGATAAGCTACCTGGTAACCGCCGATGCCATGGGAGGATGGGCCTATCACTGCCATCTGCTCTATCACATGCTGGCCATGTTCCGTAAGGTTGTGGTGAGCTGAGAGGACCTGAACCATGAAAATCTTTTTTTTAATACCGGCATTTCTGTTGGTCCTGCCGGGCGTGGCCGCTGGGGGAGGCATGATCGATGACCCGCTCCTGGGCCTGCTGCTCATCGATCAGTTCGAGGTCCGCACCGGCGACGGTGACTCTCCCCTGGCCTGGGACGCGGAAGGCTGGCTCGGCAAGGATATGAATAAACTCTGGATCAAAACCGAAGGCGACTACGTTGACAATACGGTTGAAGAGGTGGAGGTGCAGGCCTTGTACAGCAGGGCCGTCGCCCCTTTCTGGGATGTGCAGGTCGGCTGGCGTCGTGATATCCAACCCACCCCGGAACGGGACTGGCTGGCCCTGGGATTCAAGGGACTGGCTCCCTATTTTTTCGATATTGATGTCGCCGTGTTTGTCGGCGACAACGGCAGGACCGCGGCCCGCCTGCAGGGAGAGTATGAGTTCATGCTGACCCAGAGGTTGATCCTGGTGCCGGACATTGAACTGAACCTGTACAGCAGGGATGATCCGGCCACCGGGATCGGCTCAGGTCTCGCCGACATCGAGGCGGGTTTGCGGCTGCGCTATGAAATACGCCGTGAATTTGCCCCCTACATAGGGCTGAACTGGATCCACCTGTACGGCGGGACAGCTGATTTCGCCCGTGCCGAGGGGGGTGATATTGACGAATTCCAGGTCGTTTTCGGGGTGCGGGCCTGGTTTTAAGTTGAAAGTTGCAAGTTGCAAGTCGAACGTGTCACTGGATCTCCCGGCTGTCATCCTTGAACAACAGGAAGGAGAGGTGGTTGTTGCCCGTCTTCAGATCGGACACCAGGTCCTGCCATGCAGGGGGAGGGTTTCCAATCTGAAAGCCAATGGTTTTATACATGCCCCTGTTTGTTTCCGACACCCATCGTGAATGAAGAGAAATATTCAGATCATCAAACGGGGCGAGAACAATGGCCGCGCATTCCGCCGCTGCTTCATCAAAGTCAGCCGGGATTTTCCCCAACCGCAGGCCCTGCGCAGACAGTTCCTCGACAATGCAGAAATATTGTGATTTCCCATCGGATACAACGGCCATGAGTCCAAGGGTTTTGTGGCGGGGATCGATTCTCCGGAGTTTTCCTTCATACCTGCTCTCCGTCCTGTAACGTCCCAGGATGCATACAGGATTGCCGGTAACAGTTAAGTCGATGTTTCCTGTGATATTTTTTGTCATTGATGCGTTCATCATGGTATCCTCGCAAGCTTTTTTCCTGTTGTTACCTGAACTGTAAACATTGGAGCATGGTCTCGGGTCAACTCGTGCGCTCTTTTTTTCAGGAGAAAATTACTTCTTCACGCTGAAAATAATGATCGTCAATCCATAGCCAGTGCGTATATCAGCGGAACCTGGTGCCTGCGGAAAGATCAGAGTCAGCAGGTCAGGACATCAGGTTCTTGAGCAAGTCTTCAACCGTACCCGGGTAGCTGTTTTTTTGCCCTGCAGCAGCGTCGTGGGTTCCGGCAAATGCCATGCGTCCAGCCGCTATGGCGTCACCCGCAAGACCGTCGATAATATAGGAATAGACAAGGTCCCCAAGTCCGGTTTTATTGTGGGTGGCGGTCTTCTTGAGATCCCCGAGAACTTCGGCAGGCAGTGTCAGCGTAATCGCTGCCTGTGTTCCATTTCCGCTTACTATTTCTGTTTTCATGGCATTGTCCTTTGTCTTTTTGCCGGTTTCGCTTCAATCATGGTGTTGCACAATTTATTGCATACTGCATGCCACTTTGTGGTTCTCATGTTTGCTGGTGCGCAACGGTTGGATTTTAAAGGGAAAAAGAATAGGGGCAGATCCGGCAGGTCCGGTGCCGTGTATAAAAACTATACGAAATGATGTGGCAGACAGGAAAGGTGATGTGTAATTTTTACCCAGCCTTGAGGGGCTGCATACTGTTTCAATCCCACGGTTTTTCAGAGAAAATATTCCTGGC
>JAJRVA010000173.1 GCA_024277485.1 Deltaproteobacteria bacterium
AATAACAAAAGCTCCCGAGTAACCGCGGTCGCGAATTCGGGGTACACGCTGTCGCGCAGACTTAAGTGACGTGCCGGCATAAACCTGCACCCGGTGGTATGTACGGCCACTGGTGAAATAGGGCTGAATGGTAACCTTCATCCCTGTGCTGCCCAGGAGACGGGCCAGGTTGACGGCATTGTTTTTGTCCAGGAAAGAGCCCACCTGTATGTAGAAATTTCCAGTGTTGAAGTCCGGGTGTTTCAGCCTGTCCCTGCTGCCCCCTTTTCCGGCCGGTTCTCCAAGAGCAATGATTTTGACCCTGGTTACACAGGTCCGCACCATGTCAATTTCATTTGCCGCAGCAAAACTCAGGTCAATGATCCTGCCCCGTGAAAAGGGACCCCGGTCATTGATCCGGACAACAGTCTCTTTCCCGTTTTCGAGGTTTCTCACCAGCACCATAGTGTTCATGGGAAGTGTTTTATGGGCACCGGTCCTGGCATACATGTCAAATCTTTCACCGCTGGCCGTTTTTCTGCCGTGAAATTTTTTGCCGTACCACGATGCCTTCCCGGTTTCCCTGTATCCCTGTGCAGAATCTACTGGATAGTATGTCCGGCCGTTGACCCTGTATGGTTTCTGGGTGGCAGGAGATTTTTTTGATGGAGGATACGGGACAGTCTGGGTGCCGCATCCGGCAACCATGGAGGCCAGGGTAACAGTAAGGAGTATTTTGACAGCAATTGATAAAGGGTTCATGGCCGAAGAGATGGTTTCGTTGTTTTGTCTATCAGGTCGGCAAAGCGATTCCGATAAAAGAGTCCCGCAGGTCCTGTGGTATGGGGAGTGTAAGGTATCATGGCCGGGCCAAAACCGGCTTCACTGTCAAAAATGACATCCTCGTTGCTGTCAATATATGAAACCCGCAGGTCAAGTATGGGGCGAAAGACCTTGATGATGCCGTCCCAGTCCCGCCTGATGGTGATCTTTTCCCAGCGCCTCTGGGTATAGCCCTTGTACCAGACTCCGGGGAATTCCCTGCCGCTGATCGAGTCCTTCATGACAGGTTCACGTTCCTCCCTGTCAAAAGAAAGGTTATTTCTCAGAAAATTCTCGACTTCGGAACTGGACTGCACAATAAGCCGTTCCCAGGCATCATAGTCATCAGCATCGCTTCGTATCAGGTGGGTGGTTTCATCGCTGAAGCTCCACTGCGCGTGGCAGACCTGACACTCTATCTCTCCGACGTACTTTTCATGAACCGGGTCTCCAGCCTGTGGCATAGGGTATTTTTTTCCTGAAAGCTTGGCAGTCAGTACAAGTCGACCTTCTTCAACGACGAGGTTGTCAGGCAGGGGAGCGTTGCTCTCTTTTTCCCACAGATGGCAGGTTGCGCATCGCAGTTTTTTTGTTTCTCCTTCAGACATCAACTGGTGGCCGCTGTGGCAGTCTACGCAGGCAAGGCCACGCTGCTGGTGGATATCAGGAACAAGTTCATGGTATTCAACTCCGTAGGGTCTGATAAAATCTTGTTTGGTGGTGTACGGAGTGCGGTACTCTTCGTTGAAATCATGCTCAAAACGGCCGTAGTAATCTGCCCCGACAAAGTTGCCGTAATGGCAGCTCAGGCACTGGGAGTCCCCGGGGACGGCTGTCAGTTCATGACCGGCAGGTTTTCCGTCCGCAAATTTCATGTGGCAGGCAGCACAGCCGGTCCCTCGCCGGGTAGAGGGATAGTCATCGCCGGCAGAATACACATGGCACCTGAGACAGCGCCTGCGCAGCATATCATCCACCAGTTCCATTCTTATCGTCGGTGAAGATGACAGCGGTATTCCAGTCAGGCTGCGTAACGTCTCGGCAGCGCCGAAATGTTTTCGCACCAGATTGACTTCATTGCGCAGGGTGAAGTGGAGTGAATCACGGCTTTCCTGGACCTGGTCAGGGTGGCATTTTCCGCAGACCTCAGCCATGAAATCAGGATGAGCAGGCTGTGCAATCAGACCGGAGTGTGCCTCTTCCAGGACAGCTGCATCACGGTTGCCGTGGTGGCATTCAAAGCAGGGGAAATCATGCAGGGCATCATGGTCAATGTCAGGATGACAGGCGCGGCACCCCTTGAGCTTGAGCTGCGGTTGGACCTTTTCCGTATCACCAGGACCCGTCTGCACTGTCTCGGCGGGATCAGTATCACGGCATCCACTGACAAGGAGCAGGCAGCAGAAAAGCAGAATGAATTTCAGTCTCATAACCTTGACACTGTACCATAAAATTGATACATCAAGGAAGCCCAATCTGGGTTTTCCAAAACTGAAAATCCCTGAAAAAGCCGATGTAGCTCAGGTGGTAGAGCAACTGATTCGTAATCAGTAGGTCAGCGGTTCAAGTCCGCTCATCGGCTCCAGTTTTGCTTGTTACATTAACTTTTTATGAAACATGCATTTTTGCTGGTTGTGGCAGATGTCTTTTCATGTGTGGACCTGTGTGTGAAAAGTTCGTAACTTGTTCGAGCAATTTTCATTGCTTCTCTCTCACAATTACCAAGATTGTGCAGGTAAATTTCGTTCGCTGTACGGTTTTCATGCCCGAGAATTTTTTGGATTGAGCCAATTGGTACATTGTTATTGTCCATTATGGATGCGCCTGCATTCCGTAACGCCAGAAAGCTGAAGTGTTTTACCCCGGTTTTTTTGCACTGGTTTTTCATGAGGCGCTTGCGATAACCATAAGGATCAGTTTTCCAGGTCTTGTTTTTACGGCTATAGAGTTTATGCCAGAACACCCAAGGTGTCACTGATCCCAAGCAGTTCTCAGCAGGGACTGGATTTGCTTGGCAAAACAATTTTCAACCGGGTTATTAGGGGCGCCTTGACTTTTGTTCATTCTTAATCTCATGGATGAAAAGGAAAAAATATCGGCGCAAGCAGGATCGTGATAACCCCGACCAGCAGTGAGAGCGGAACCCCTATCTTGACAAAATTGCCGAAGCTGTATTCGCCCGGACCATAGACCATCAGGTTGGTCTGGTAGCTGACCGG
>JAJRVA010000174.1 GCA_024277485.1 Deltaproteobacteria bacterium
GTGCGCTTGTTCAGGCCGAGGAGGCCGACCGGTTGCGCAGGGAAGGGAAGGGCGGACTCCTTGCCGGCCTGCCGGTTTCCGTGAAGGACGTCCTCTGCACTTCAACCATGCGGACCACATGCGGCTCCAGGATCCTGGAGAATTTCACTCCCCCTTATGATGCCACGGTCCTGGAAAAACTGAAGGAGGAAGGGGCTGTTCTTGTCGGCAAGGTGGCCATGGATGAGTTCGCCATGGGCTCCACCAGTGAGAACTGCGCTTTTTGCGTACCGGAAAATCCGTGGAAAAAAGGATATGTTGCCGGTGGCTCCAGCGGGGGGTCTGCTGCCTGTGTTGCAGCGGATGAAAGCCTTGCCTCTCTTGGCTCCGATACCGGCGGTTCCATTCGCCAGCCCGCCTCACTGTGCGGTGTTGTCGGCATGAAACCCACCTACGGCCGGGTGTCGCGTTACGGCCTGGTCGCCTTTGCCTCATCCCTTGACCAGGTCGGCCCCCTGACCAAGGATGTTGCCGACTGTGCCCTGATGATGAATGTGATCAGCGGCCATGACAGTCGTGATTCGACCTCGATCAAGGCGCCGGTTCCTGATTATGCGTCATCTCTCAAGGACGGGCTTGCCGGAATCAGGGTCGGGGTTCCGGCCGAGTATTTCAACGAAGGACTGGATCCCGAGGTGGAACAGGTTGTGCGGTCCGGCATAGACATGCTCCGTGACGCGGGCGCTGAAATCAGGGAGGTTTCCCTGCCCCACACGGAATACTGTGTGGCGGTCTACTATCTCATCGCGCCGGCAGAGGCCAGCTCAAACCTTGCCAGGTTTGACGGGGTTCGGTACGGCTACCGTGAAATGGGAGAGGGCTCGCTTGGTGACATGTACCGCAGGACCCGTTCCCATGGTTTTGGTGATGAGGTAAAACGGCGTATCCTGATCGGTACGTACGCTCTCTCGGCCGGCTACTATGATGCGTATTACAAAAAAGCATCCCAGGTCCGCACCCTGATCAGGGATGACTTTACCGCTGCCTTTGAGCAGTGTGATCTTGTCGTCTCTCCCGTCACCCCGACACCGGCGTGGAAAATCGGCGACAGGGCGGATGATCCCCTGGCCCTGTACCTTTCTGATATCCTGACAATATCAGCCAACCTTGCCGGAATTCCGGGGATTTCTGTTCCCGCCGGTTTCAGTGGCAACGGCCTGCCCATCGGGATACAGATGCAGGCAGCCCATTTTCGCGAGGAGGTGCTGCTCAGGGCAGCATGGAACCTGGAGCAGCGGGCCGGTGTCCTGGGAATGAAACCGGATCTGGGGCAGGCATGAAGTTGCATCCCGCGCCGAACATTGCAGAGATAACACCGTACCCGCCAGGAAAACCCCTTGAGGAGCTGGAACGGGAGTATGGCATAACCGGTTCCATCAAGCTCGCCTCCAATGAAAATCCTTGGGGTCCGTCACCCGGGGCGGTTGAGGCGATAGCATCCTCACTGTCCGGCCTGCACCGCTACCCGGATGGTTCCTGTTACTACCTCACCCGGGCATTGTCGGACCGGCTCGGGGCCGATCCGGAAGAAATTGTTCTCGGCAACGGTTCCAACGAGGTCATCGAGTTCCTGGTCAAGGCCTTTATCCGCAAGGGCGACCAGGTCATTACCAGCCATCCTTCCTTTCTGATGTACCAGAAATTTGTCCAGGTCCGGGGAGGGGAGAATATCGTTATTCCCCTGCGGGACATGGGTCATGACCTGGACGGGATTACAGCGGCGGTTACCGGGAAAACCCGGCTCATCTTCATGGATAACCCGAACAACCCGTGCGGCACCCTGGTTGCGCGTGACAGTTTTCACCGCTTTCTGTCCGGACTGCCCGAAGACATTATCGTGGTTCTGGACGAGGCCTATGTTGACTTTGTTGCACCGGAGAAAAGAATTGACGTGCTTTCCTGCATTCGCCGGCCGGACAACATTCCTGCCGTGGTTTCCCTGCGGACCTTTTCCAAGGCCTTCGGGCTGGCCGGGCTGCGGGTGGGATTCGGGCTCATGCACCGTGATATCGCCGACCTGCTGCACCGGGTCCGCCAGCCGTTCAATATCAACCAGCTTGCCCAGGTCGGGGCCCTTGCCGCACTCTCGGATACGGATCACTACCACAGGACCATCACGGAAACAGCACGCGGCAGGAAATGGTTAAGCAGCAGGGTTGAGGAGCTTGGCTGCAGACCATATCCGTCCCACACCAATTTTTTTCTCATCGATGTGCGTGGCGACGCGACTATTCTCTATGAGGCCATGCTCCGCAAGGGGGTCATAGTCCGGTCCATGCAGGCCTACGGTTTTCCCGAGTTTATCCGCATTACAGTGGGAACAGAGGCGGAAAACGAACGGTTTGTCGGGGCGCTCGGTGAGTGTCTCCGGGATCTTGGCTATGCCTGAACGTCTTGAGGTGGTAACCATTGACGGCCCTTCCGGGGTGGGCAAGTCGACAATCAGCCGGAAGCTTGCCGCCCGGACGGGGTTCACCTATCTTGATACCGGGGCAATGTACCGGGCCGTGGCATTCAGGTGCAAGATACACGGTGTGGATGTAACCGATGAGGGAGAGGTTGCTCCGTTGTTGGAGAATTTTGACCTGCGGTTGCTGCCGGCCTTGTCGGAGAATGAGGAGGTCCGGGTTATACTGGACGGGCAGGATGTGAGTGAATGTATCCGTACCCAGGAAATCAGCATGATGGCCTCAAAGGTTTCCGCGCTGCCGGCAGTTCGGGCCTTTCTGACCAGGATGCAGCAGGAGTACGGGGCATCGGGCAGGATTGTCGCCGAGGGAAGAGATACCGGCACGGTTGTTTTTCCCGGCGCGGCCTGGAAGTTTTACCTTGACGCTGCCCCTGAGGAAAGGGCCCGGCGGAGAGTCAAGCAGCTTCGGGAGATGGGAGAGGACGTTGATCAGGAGGAGGTCCTTGCGCAGATTATACAGCGGGACCGGGATGACAGTGAACGGGCCCTGGCTCCCCTGAAACCGGCGCCGGATGCGGTACTCGTTGATTCAACCAGGATGAATGTTGACGAAGTCATCGAGTCCATGCTCAAGGTAATCCGGGAAAAGTAAGATCCGGGCTCAGAGAGCCCGGATCTTTACTACCCCTCTCAATCGATGTTTTCCATGGGTTTGCCGCAGCAGTTGGGAACGGAGTCGCCGGGCTTCAGGTTTGCGTACTTGTTGCATATCGCGCAGTAGACGGTGCACTCTTCGTCCACGGACTCATCCGTGTAGGTGGTGCCGCCTGGAACACCCTCGATGACAAACCTGGCTATATTGGATTTGGCCGGGATAAACTCACCGATGGGGGTCATACGCTTTGAATCCTGGACACAGTCAACAACCACCCGCCACAGAACTTCCATGTCGGCAGTTTCCTGGGGGCTTTCAGGGACAAACTCAACAACATTGCGATCGACTAATATTTTCATGTTCTGTTCTCCAGGTAGTTTGTTATTCGTTAGACTACGGATTCGATTTCCTTGCCGGCCTGGAAGTCCTTCAGGGTTCGGCCGACCTTTCTGCCCAGTTCAACACATTCACTCAGGTGTTCATGTTCCGGGACGTACTGCACACGGAGTCCCTTGTCGCAGATGGTGAATTTCATCTCTTTCATGGCATCGTTCATGAGCCGGACAGCCTCACCTGACCAGCCGTAGGAACCAAAGGCAGCGCCGATTTTATTGGTCGGCCGCAGTCCCCTCATGTACATGAGGAACCCTGCCATGCGGGGCAGCATTCCATTGTTGAGAGTCGGACAGCCGAGAACAATGGCACTGGCCTCGAGGACATCCGTCATGACATCGCTGCGATGGTTGACCTGCAGGTTGATGAGTTTGTAGTTGATACCCTCGTCCTGGAGCCCGTCGGCAACGGCCTTGGCCATCAGTTCCGTGGAACGCCACATGGTGTCGTAAATGACCAGGGCATTGCCGCGCCCTTCATTGACACACCAGCGGGAGTAGGCCTCCAGGACTTTCCCCGGGTTTGTCCGCCAGATAACACCGTGGTCCGGAGCTATCATCCTGATGGGCAGGTTCATCTCCTGAACCTTGGCGATCAGTTTCCTGACCAGCGGCGAATACAGGGTGAGAATGTTGGCATAGTACTTGGTGCATTCGTGCATGAGCACGTCCTGGTTCACCTCGTCGTCAAACCGTTCACTGGTTGCCAGGTGCTGGCCGAAAGCATCACTGGAAATGAGGATCTCATCTTCCTTGATATAGGTGAACATGGAATCCGGCCAGTGCAGCATGCGGGTTTCCAGAAAGGAAAGAGTCTTGGCGCCGAGGCTCATTTCTTCTCCGGGAGTAATGACGTGATAGGGCCAGTCCTCCCGGTGAAAATGCTTGAGCAGGGCCTTGTGTCCCATCTTGGAACAGATGATTTTTTCCGGTTTGATCAGGTCGATTATTTCTGGCAGGCAGCCGGAATGATCCATCTCGACATGGTTGACCACGATATAGTCGATTTTTTCCGGGTCAACAATGTTGCGGATGCGATGGACGAGATCACTCTGAAACGGTTTTTTCACCGTATCAACCAGAGTGATTTTCTCGTCCATGAGCAGGTACGCGTTGTACGTCGTCCCACGATACGTGGAATAGCCGTGAAAATCCCGGGTAAGCCAGTCAACGGCACCTACCCAGTAAATGTTTTCTGCAAGTTCAATAGGTTTCAATTCCAATTCCTCCTTGTGAGCAGCTTACAGGGTCATAACTGAATAACCCTGTTGAATGAAACGGGACACAGGTTAATTTTTGCAGCATTGAATCCTGCGCCGCCATACCGGACTGAAACATGTACACCACCAGGCACCTCACCGGCAGAGGCTCTCTCATACAGCCGTAAAAACACCTGCCGCCCTGATCTGCTATGGCACCCTTATGTCCTTATATCTGGACAGAGAGGGAAAAATCAGACCTCCTCAAATTCATCTTTTCCTGCCCCGCACACAGGGCAGGTCCAGTCTTCAGGTATGTCCTCAAAGGCCGTGCCGGCAGCGACACCATTGGCCGGATCCCCAACTTCAGGGTCATACTCGTAACCACAGACGAGACACTTGTATTTTTTCATAATCAAATCCTTGAGAATGTGATTCCGGGAACCGGCTTATTTTTTCCACAAACCGTGCAGGTTGCAGTATTCCCTGACCGTCACCTCAGCCGCATCCACGGAGAAAAAAGCCTCCGGCGCGTCGCCTGGAGACAGGTTCTGCCGGTACACCTTACCGTCCGCGACCAGCTCGATCCACTCGATCCAGTGCTTTTCCTCCATGGGGTGCGGAACACTGCCCACCGTGACCTTGTAGCCGTTGTCTACCTTCTCCACCACCGGAACATGTTTTTCCAGTGCGGCATCAACAGTGTTTTCCGTTACAAGGTCCATGGGCTGCCCGCAGCAGACGAGTTCACCGGCTCCGGTATGAAGGACCGCGACAATATTGCCGCACAGGGGACACTTGTAAATTTCGTTTTTTCTGGTCATGAACTTCTCCCTATCAATGGAATTTTTCTGGTTTCCTCGCTACCGGCCCGTCCGGATACCGGGTGCAGACAGGTAGGTCGGATTCTGTACTGAAACGGAATAAAGGTAACTGTCTATTGATTAATTTTATGCGATATTCCCCAAAAATGGAAGTCAGGAATACGCAAATTTCAGTCCGCATGTCTGGACAGGTACCCGGCCACCCCTTCAGCAGTCGGGGTCATTGCCTCCTCACCTTCCTTCCAGTTGGCAGGACAGACATCGCCATGCTTTTCATGGAACTGCAACGAGTCCACCATGCGAAGCGTTTCCGCAATGTTACGGCCCAGGGGCAGGTCGTTCACGGTTGCATGCCGTATGATCCCCTCCCTGTCGATGAGGAAGGTGCCCCGCAGGGCAATTCCTTCAGGGAGGAGGACTCCGTACTGCCGGGATATTTTTTTGTCCAGGTCTGCCACCAGCGGATAACGGATGCTGCCGATGCCGCCTTCGTTGACAGGCGTGTTTTTCCAGGCCCAGTGCGTAAACTGGGAGTCGATCGAGACCCCGATAACTTCGCAGTCTTTCTCCTGAAACTGTTCCAGTGCCCTGTCAAAGGCAATTATTTCCGACGGACAGACAAAGGTGAAGTCAAGGGGGTAGAAAAAAAGAACAACATATTTTCCCCTGTAGTCGGAAAGCTTGAAATTTTCATCAAAGGAATTATCTCCCATGACAGCTACAGCCGTAAAATCAGGTGCAGGACGGGTTACATGAAAGCGCATGGTATGTCTCCTCTTTCTTTGTCTTTCGGGGAATCCGGTCTTGGTTGTGGAAACCGGGCAATTCGCTGTTTTTTACCAGTTTTCCGCAATCGGGTGAAAGTATGCCTGGGGGTGGGCACATGCCGGGCACTTGCCGGGTGCTTCGGTACCCTCATGAAGATACCCGCAGTTCGCGCAGTACCAGACAACAGGCTCCCGGCGCATAAACACGTGTCCGGTGGAAATGGTGTCCATAAAGGCGAGATACTGTTTTTCATGCTGCTGCTCGGCAACAGCGATGGACTTGAAAACATGGGCAATTTCATCGAACCCTTCACTGATGGCAGCCCGGGCAAATTCCGGATACATTTCAGTATACTCATATTTCTCCCCGGCGGCTGATGCTTCCAGGTTCTCAAGGGTGGTGCCTATTTTGCCGGCAGGAAAGGCGGCCGTAATTTCAACCTCTCCACCCTCAAGAAACTTGAACAGCCGTTTGGCATGTTCCTTTTCCTGCTCAGCTGTCCTGTCAAATATCTGCGAAATCCGGACATACCCATCCTTTTTTGCCTGTTTGGCAAAATAGGTGTACCTGTTGCGGGCCTGTGATTCACCGGCAAAGGCCGTCAGGATATTTTTCTCTGTCTGTGTTCCGGTAATCTGGGTCATGATGATTCCTCCTTACTTGATTGCTTTTTTCCCTTCCTGGGTTATTTCATATTTACAGCGGGCCGGGCTCGCCACGTACCCTTTCTTTTTCAAGGCTGTAATCTGGCAGCTGACCTGTTTTGCTTCCAGGCTGGTAGCTGCGGCGATATCTTTGCTGCCGCAGGCTTTTTTGCATCCGGCAAGCGCTTCCAAAACCTGACGCTGATTGTCGCTTAACGTTCCTGGCACACATTTTTTGCAACCCATTTTCTTTGCTCCTTCTGGTCTCTTTTTTTTCCTGCAATCCGGGCAGTACCCGAAAAACTCAACCCTGTATCCTCCCACCTGGTAGCCGCGGCTGTTCTCAGGCTGGAGGGACAAGTCTTTCCTGTTTTTCATGTCAATATTATCAATCCGGTGACACTTGACACAGTAGATATGGTCATGCTGGGCAAGGATCCAGTCAAACCGCTTCTGGCGTCCGCTGATTTCAATTTTCCTGATTGCCCCGGTTTCCGCCAGAATCTCCAGGTTGCGATACACGGTAGCAAGGCTGATCCTGGGAGATCTTTTCTTGACCCGTTCATACAGTTCGTCAGCTGAGGGGTGATTTTTACTTTTTTTCAGCTCCTGGAGGATGACCTCGCGCTGATGTGTCATGCGTAATTTTTTCATGGCTATCTGCAATTAGTTATTATCTGTATATTGATATTGTCTGTAATTGATAACTATTACCGTGTCAAGGGGAAAATACTGGCCAGGGTAAAATTGCAATGCATTTACTGAAGCAAAAAGAGGAGCCGTCCGGACCGGGTACTCTCTTTATACCTTTTATTGTGATGGTCCTGGTGGGGAAAAGTCAGACGTAACAGGGGCGTGAGGGGGAAAAAAGAGCGGGAGGCAGACAATGTTACCGCCCGCTCTGGAAAAAAAATACGGGGTGAATTTTTACTCAAGTACAAAATCGTCGCGGCGGTTCTGGGACCATGAAAATTCATCCTGTTCCGGGAAAAGAGGCCGCTCCTCTCCGTAACTCAATGTGCGGATGCGAAACTCTTCAACACCAAGTTCCATGAGATATGTTTTGGCGTTCAGGGCACGGCGTTCACCCAGGGCCAGGTTGTACTCATTTGTGCCACGCTCATCACAGTTGCCCTCA
Organism: Deltaproteobacteria bacterium; assembly: GCA_024277485.1. Next base: position 8,070 of record JAJRVA010000174.1, read on the forward strand.
ACAACAACCTTTACGGAAGGGTTGTTGTTCAGGTAATCAGCA
>JAJRVA010000175.1 GCA_024277485.1 Deltaproteobacteria bacterium
ACACCTGGGAACGCACCTGGCAGTATATCAAAAAGGCGGGGACCGTTATTCTTGGGATATCAATCCTGCTCTGGGCAATGATGACCTACCCCGGGTTGCCTGATGAGGATATGCAGAATTTTGCGCGGCAGAAAAGCCGGGTACAACAGGAATATGCGGAGCAGGTTGTTTTCGAACTGCAGGGAGACAGGGAAAAACTTTCCCCTGAGGCCAGGGATTTACAGGAAAAACTGTTCCGGATTGACAACCTGATGGACGAATCAGCCCTCAGGAATTCAGTCGCCGGCCGGATCGGCATTGCCCTTGAATCTATAAGCCACTATGCCGGCTTTGACTGGCGGACCAATATTGCCCTGGTCGGCGGCTTTGCGGCAAAAGAGGTTATTGTTTCAACGCTTGGCACAGCCTATTCGCTTGGTTCGGTTGATCCGGCAGGGGCAACCTCACTCAAGGACAGGCTTGGCCGGGATCCGAACTGGAACCCGGTTGCCGCCCTGGCCGCCCTGGCATTCATCATGTTTTACGCGCCCTGCTTCGTCACCGTTGTCTGTATTGCCAGGGAATCCGGGTCCTGGAAATGGGCCTTCTTCTCCATGGGCTTTAACACTATCTTTGCCTTTGGAATGGCCGTCGCCATATACCAGGCCGGAACGGCCCTCATGTTCGGAACGTAACGATCCGCCCCTGGCCCGGCCCCCTATCTTCCGCCGCGCATCTCCGGGTACAGGGACAGAAGCCCATCACTCCCGGCAGCACACACTCCCCGCTCGGTTATCAGACCGGTAACCAGGCGGGCAGGCGTAACATCAAAGGCCGGATTGGCGGCAGGGGTATCCTGTGGAGCGATCCCGACGGATACAATTTTACCGGCCCTGGTCTTTCCCTGAACCCGCAGCACTTCGTCTTCCGCCCGCTCCTCAATGGGAATCTCTTCAAGCCCGTTTTCAATGCGCCAGTCAATCGTTGACCCCGGGAGCGCCACGTAAAACGGGATATCGTTGTCTTCAGCTGCCAGGGCCTTGAGATAGGTACCGATCTTGTTGCAGACATCCCCGGTCCAGGTGGTGCGGTCTGTACCGACAATGCAGAGATCAACCATGCCATGCTGCATGAGGTGACCGCCAGCGTTGTCGACTATCAGGCTGTGGTCTATTCCCCGGGCAGCCAGCTCCCAGGCCGTCAACCCGGCCCCCTGGCTGCGGGGCCTGGTTTCGTCCACCCAGACGTGAACCGGAATGCCGGCCTCATGCGCCTTGTAGACCGGCGCAAGCGCGGTGCCCCAGTCCACCGTTGCCAGCCAGCCCGCATTACAGTGCGTCAACACGCGGACAGGTTCATCGCTGTTTTTCTGTTCATGGACCTGGCGGATGATCTCCAGGCCATGCGTGCCGATGGCCTCGTTTACCCGGACATCTTCTTCACAGATAAGGGCCGCCTCCGTCCAGGCCGCCTTGAGCCGCTCATCTTCCGGGACGGGCAGGAGACAGGACTTCATCCTCTCAACCGCCCAGCGCAGGTTTACCGCCGTGGGCCTGCAGGAGATGAGCTGTTTGCCGATTCTTTCCAGATCCGAATCAGACGTCCCCTCACGCAGGCCGAGACAGACGCCATACGCAGCCGTCGCGCCGATAAGCGGCGCCCCCCTGACCTGCATCTCGCGAATCGCGCGGGCGGCATCCTCCAGTGTCTGCAGGGAAACGACTGTGAACTCGTGGGGAAGCCGGGTCTGGTCAATAATGTTAACGCTGCGTCCATCATCACCCGGCCAGATGGACCTGAAATACCTGCCACCGACCTTCATTCAGGTTTATCCTTCATGTGCAATGTTGTTTACCTGCTCTGGTCCAGCGTGACCTCGACAACCTGCGGGTTTTCCATTGCGGCATCATCGCTGTCATAGCGCGGGTTGACAAAAAAAGTCGTGATGGTGTCCTCATAGCCTGACTTTCGCAGGCTGACAATAATGTATTCTTCCTTGCCCGCTTCCGTCTCCCAGGCATACTTGAAAGGTGTTGTGCCAAGTATACTGTTATCCTTGACATTCACCACTTCCGCACCTGGAGGACTTGAAATAATCTCCGCTGCCGCAAAAGGAGGATTTTCTACTTCCGCGCAGCCGGCAAGAAAAAATACAAAGCCGACTACAACTATTCCGACAGCACACATAGCACCTGTTTTTCCAGACTTCATAGACACCTCCGGTCAGAAAATATTCTACCTGCGACTCATGCCCAGTCTATCGTGAAACCGGGGGGCAGGTCAAGACAAACAAAACCAGGCGGCAACTCAGGTCTCCAGGAACCGTACGGAACACTTTTTCTTTATTTTTTCTTGCACAATCCCCTTCCACCTGTTGTATAATTTAAAAGTTTATGTTGTCCAACCGCCATTTTCCACCCTGATCGGCGTGAAAAACAGGCAAGCACTAACGCTGCTGCAGATCACCTGTGAAAAATGGTTAAACCTCTTGTTCAGGATACTCTTTCCATGTCTGTACACATATCATTGTGCATCTCATGACTATCCTGTCTTCCCGGTACACGGTTCATCCCACTGGACAGACAAAGAAAACCCGGCCGTACAGCCACACCCTGCGATCCTCCATGTGTTCATTTTTCAAAACCCTCCTGCTACCGGGCATCTTCGCGACCTTTGCCATTATTCTGCCGCTTTTTCTCCTCTGCCAGGCTGCCCGGGGCGACGGCCTGAAAAGGGTGGTTATTACCCGGTACATCATGAAAACGGAATTTTCCGGCACTTCATCCATTGATGAGTACAAAAAAACCATGGCCGGGATGGGCTTTATTGAGGGAAAAAATGTTGAGTATATAGACATCGTCGCGCATAGTGCCGACAGAAACTCAGTGGTCGAAATCCTCGAGGCGACGGAGAAATACATGGACAGTGCTGACATCTTCATCACCTCAGGCTGGACATCTCTGTATGTGCGTTCAAAGCTGGCGGCAACCTCTGTGCCCCAGCTTTTCGCCCCTGCCCTCAAG
>JAJRVA010000176.1 GCA_024277485.1 Deltaproteobacteria bacterium
GATAATAAAGAGCAGTCCGTTAAATAAAAATATCAGATTTCCGTCTGTTATACAGTAGAGAGCAGTCGATTGTCAAAGGGAGGCAAGTTGAAAGTTGAAAGTTGCAGGTTGAAAGATGCAGGGTGTAACTGAGGGTGGGAAGGAAAAATCTGTTTTGGAGAAAAATCTGTTCTGGAATACAATAAATGAGTAGTATTGAAAATACAGGGGATTTTGTACCTGCTCACAGGGTATGCAACCCTGCGTTTTTCTTTACCGCAATAAAAAGGCGCCGAAAAGGATGCTTCATGATGTTTTCGGATATGGTTGCTGATTTAAACCGTGATGTCATGCCTGATCCCGTGCTGCTGGCCAGACGTTTTGACATCGCGATGACCAAGAAACTGGGGGTTGTGCAGCTGCCACCGGCCTTCTGGATGCAGGACCCAAAAATCAATCCCCGCTCGGATTACCTTTTCTGGGCAGCGCTCCTGACCCTGGACCGGCAGCGGATAGAGCTGGCCCTGTCGGTGCTGGCTGTTGAAATTGCGGAAACATGCCGTTCCACTGGTCCGCACCCGCGGGAACTGACGGAACAAAAAGGGAGAGAACTTGTCGGCCGGCTGCTGCAGGAGATTCGTGAACCGGGTACACGAAGGAAGTTTGAGCTCCGGCTGCAGAAGGTTCTGCCGGACAGGCTCACGGAGAAAACAGGAAATGTTTCATGAATGAGTTTGAACTCACCCTCGGCATTGCCATACTCCTGTCGGCAGGGCTCCTGGCCGCCAAAATTGCCCAGTTGCTTAAACTCCCCTCGGTAACGGGATTTATCGTTGCCGGACTTCTGTTGGGCCCATCGTTTTTAGGATTTGTTCCCTACGAGACAGTGGGGGACCTGGAACATTTTACCCAGATTGCGCTGATGCTGATCGCCTTCGGCATTGGTGAGCATATTGAACTGCGCCGGCTGGGAAAGGTCGCCGGAGATGTCGGCTACATAAGCGTTGTGCAGGCTGTCGCCGCCTTTGTCCTGGTGGCGGCAGGCACCTGGATCACAGCCGTTCTCATAACCGGCAACGATTCTTCTTCTCTTGATAATTTTATCCTGGCCCTTCTGCTTGGCGCTGTCGCCGTGGCAACCGCGCCTGCGGCCCTTCTTCATGTCGTGCGCGAAATGGGGGCCAGAGGGGTGTTCACCTCCACCCTGATGGCGATTGTGGCAGTGGATGACGGTATTGCCATTATGATTTTCGGTATCGCCATGTCTGTTGCCCACCAGCTTGCCGCACCCGGAACCTTTTCCACCCTGGAGGCGGTCTGGAAGTGTGTCTATGAGATTGTATTCTCACTTGGCCTGGGCGTGATCACCGGACTCCTGATTGATTTTGTCCTCAACAAGCTGCATAACAGGGGGGAAATGCTCACCGGCGGTCTTGCCCTTCTCCTTCTGTGCGGTGAAATTACCCGGTTCCTGCAGATGTCGCCCCTGCTTGCCGGCATGGCGGCCGGGTTTACCATAATCAACCGGGCCGAGAGAGATGTCCGTCTTTTCCGGGCCCTCAATGCATTTGAACCGCCCATCTATGTCCTGTTTTTTACCCTGGCCGGACTGCACCTGGACCTCAGCGCACTGAAATTAGCCGGCTGGATAGGAATTGTCTACTTTGTCACCCGGGTCATCGGTAAGGTTGCCGGGAGCTGGCTGGGTGGCATTATGGCCGGCTCGACTGCAACGGTCAGGAACTACCTGGGCCTTGCGCTTATTCCCCAGGCAGGAGTGGCCATCGGCCTGGTTATTATGGTCAGTAACGATCCCCGGCTTGCAGCCTGGTCAACCGTGATTACCCCTGTTGTTCTGGCCGGGGTGATATTTTCAGAGCTGTTAGGTCCGCTTCTGGTCCGCCTGGCAATAGAAAAGGCCGGTGAGGGGGAACGGGAGGACATCCATTCGGAATGCGGCAACAGGGGCCCCTGGGCCTGCAGGCTGTGGCTGAGAAGTCCGGAAGGAATCAGCCTGCCGCCCTGGGACGGGGACAGGTTGCATCCCGCCTCCAATCCTGCCGGTGTTGTAGTGTTCGGCGCCTATCATTTCGCCACGGTCAGGGGGCTTGCCAGGATCGCGACAATCCTGTCGCATCATTTTCATTCCCTGCCCATGTCGGTTCGGGTGCTGGAGCCGTCTGAAAAGGAAAATTACCTCCGAAGTGACCAGGAGTCGATATTCATGCCGGAAACCGACGAGGTGAAAAGCCTGGGATATCCCCTGAAAACGGAAATGATATTCGATACTCCGGCCTCGGGGCTGGTCTCGGCGGTGGAGTACAATGATGCCCGGGCGGTTGTCCTGGGGTATCCGGTGGGCGGCGGTTCCCGTGAATTTCAGAGGATACTTGACGTGGTCGCGTCAAATATTCTCTGTCCGCTCGTTGCAGTCCGCTTTGTCGGAACATTCAAGTATGACCGGATAGTTGTGCCTTTTCTCTCTCCCTATGAACTGGAAGACCTGCTGCCGGTCCTGGAGGCACTGGCAATGACAACCCAGGTCAGCATCACCTTTCTTCACCTGCTGCATTTTGACAGCAGCAACGAGGAGGTTGCCGCAAGTGAGACTGTGCTGCAGGAATGGCTTGACGAGAATTTTTTTGAGACCCGGACCAGGCACATTGTCGAGGCGGTTGAATCACGCCTTGAACGTATCCTGCAGGAGGCCCGGTATCATGATCTCATTGTCATGACTGCCGCGCATCGTTACGGTCTGCAGCGGATGTTTTTCGGGACCCTGTCCAACAGTGTTGTGCGGAACTGTCAGCGCCCCGTGATGGTCGTCTATACCCCGGCAAGACATGCGGAGAATTCCATGGAATGAGGATGATAAGGGAAGGTGGAAGGTGGGTTCACATTTACATGGTATCGGTATGGGCATAGAGATTGAACGGAAATTCCTGGTGAACGGGACAGGCTGGAAGAAAACAGCCCGGGGCGCGGTGTATTGCCAGGGGTACCTGAGCCTGGATCCGGAAAGAACCGTCAGGGTGCGGACCGTAGGTGACAAGGGATACATGACGGTGAAGGGCAGGAGTCGCGGTCTTGCCCGCCTGGAGTTTGAATACGAGATACCCCTCGCGGATGCCGTGGACCTGCTTGATCATCTCTGCATCAAACCCCTGATAAAGAAGAAAAGGTACCGGGTGAAACACGAAGGCCTGGTATGGGAGGTGGATGAGTTTTCCGGGGAAAACAGCGGCCTTGTTGTTGCAGAGGTTGAGCTGGAGAGTGAGACCCAGGAGTTTTCTCCCCCGGACTGGCTCGGTGAGGAAGTGAGTGAAGACCCAAGGTATTTTAACGCATCGCTGGTGCTCAGGCCGTGGAAGACATGGAAGAGTTGAGCCGGAGATAGAGCCGGAGATATCGTGCAATGGAACTGTCTGCACAGCACTACATCGGCGGATTTGATCCCCATTTCAGTATCTTTCATGAGCTGATGGCCTTCAGGGTGCGGGAGATCCTTCTCGTCTCAAGCCCCTATGATGCCTATATAATGGAAGAGGACGGCAGCCTGTCCCTGAAGATAATCAATGAGTACCACGGTCTCAACCTGAGCCGCCCGCCGCGGATTACAAGCGTGTCAACCGTTGAGCAGGCCCTTGGGCTGCTGGAGACAAAAAACTTTGACCTGGTTATCACCATGCCCCACCTGGGGGAAATGGACTGCAGCGCCTTCAGTGAAAAGGTGAAGGAGAAGCATCCTGAACTGCCGGTTATCCTGCTGGCGCACAGTGTTCAGGACGCAGTATCCCGGTCCGGCGGGAACGGTTCCCGCTGTATTGACAATACCTTTGTCTGGTGCTGTGATTCGGATATTCTTCTGGCCATTGTCAAGAACGTGGAAGACAGCAAAAATGTTGATTTCGATACCACGAAGGCCATGGTCCGGGTCATTCTTTTTGTCGAGGATTCACCCCTGCACAGGTCCCGCATGCTGCCGATTCTCTATGAGGAGCTGGTCAAGCAGACCCAGGCTGTTCTCGACGAGGGGCTCAACGAGCAGCACCGTCTCCTGAAGATGCGCGCCCGCCCGAAGATAGTCACTGCCGAGACATACGAGGAGGCGATGGATCTTTTTTCCAGGTACCGGCAGAATATATTTGCGGTTATCTCAGATGTCCGTTTTGCGAAAAACGGCATCGTGGTGAAAGATGCCGGCATCCAGCTGATACGTTCGATACGCAGGATGTCCCCCGACCTGCCCGTCTTCATGCCCAGCACGGACCCGGCAAACGAGGCGGAAGTCAGGGCTGTCCCGGCGGTGTTCGCGGTGAAGACGGCACCGACCCTTGGTGAGGAGGTCCATTCTTTTTTCCTGGATTATCTCGGCTTCGGCGATTTTATTTTCCGCATGAACGACGGCAGTGAAGCCGGCAGGGCGTCAAACATGTTTGAGTTTGAACAGATGCTGGAAACGATTCCTGACGAGTCGCTCATGTATCATGCCCGAAACAACCATTTCTCCAACTGGGTGATGGCCCGGGCCGAGGTGGCCCTTGCCTCACGGCTGCACATGGATCATTTTGTCAGGGTAATCGATCCCCGGGACCTGCGGGAGGATATTCTTTTCAAGGTGCATGCCCTGCGCAAGCTGAGGCAGAGAGGGATCGTCGCACGGTTCACGCGGGAGGGATACGACCCGGAGATAATGGATTTTGTCCGGATAGGCCGGGGGTCCATGGGGGGCAAGGCCCGCGGGATAGCCTTTATGGCCTCGCAGCTGCAGCGGGTGTTCCGGCAGGAATCCATCTTTACCGAGATCATGGTCCGTGTTCCGCAGACCTGCGTTATTACCACTGACGGGTTCAATGACTTTGTCGCCCATAATGACCTCCGGTATGACCCGGATATGAATGATGCAGAGATAAGCGACCTTTTTCTGAACGCTGCGATGCCCGACTGGCTGGAAGGGGACCTGCGAAGTTATCTCGGCAAGATTGAGTATCCCCTCTCAGTCCGTTCTTCCAGCATGCTGGAAGATGCACAGTTTCGCCCGTATGCCGGCCTGTACACCACCTACATGCTGCCGAACTCCGATCCGGACTTTGAGGCGCGTTTTGGCCAGCTCAGCCTGGCCGTGAAGCTGGTCTTTGCGTCCACCTGGTTTGAGAGCCCGCGGGCCTTCTCCCGCTCCATAGGTCTCAGCAGCGAGGACTCCATGGCGGTCATCATTCAGCAGCTTGCCGGGACACACTATGGAGACTATTTTTACCCGGCAGTATCCGGTGTGGCCCAGAGTTACAATTTTTATCCCCTGGCCCCGATGCAGCCGGAAGACGGTATAGCCCTTATCGCCCTTGGTTTCGGCAAGACCGTCGTTGAAGGTGAGCAGGGGCTGCGCTTTTGCCCCGGGTACCCGGAAAGCCTGCCCCAGTTTTCCACAACCGACGACATTTTAAAAAATTCTCAACACTGGTTCTACAGCCTTGACTGTCGCGCCTCGGCAGTTTTTTCCAGGGATGATTCCAACCTGGTCCGGCGCGAGATATCTGAAGCCACGGGGGAGTTTCCCGTCAGCCTGCTGTGCAGTACATACTTTCCCGAGGAGCACCGGATCCGTGATGCCGATCTTCCCGGCCGGAAGGTGCTGACCTTTGCTCCTGTCCTGAAATACGGTTTTTTCCCCCTGTCAGAGACCATCACCGGGTTGCTTGCCCTGGGACGGGAAGGGATGGGGTGTGCGGTTGAAATCGAGTATGCTGTTGATCTGCATGAGGATCCGGCTGAAAATGTTTTTTACTTTCTGCAGATACGGCCCATGGTTACGGGCAGTGAAAGGCGGGACGTGCAGATCACCCGGCAGGACCGGCGCAAGGCGGTAGTGTACTCAGGCACGGCCCTGGGGCACGGCAGCTATTCTTCCATGCGTGATATCGTGTACGTGAAACCGGACAGTTTCAACACCTCGGTCACCAGGGAAATTGCCGGTGAAATCGGCCGCCTGAACCGCTCCCTGCACCAGGAGAACAGGCCGTATCTGCTTGTCGGGCCGGGGAGATGGGGGACCGCCGATCCCTGGCTGGGTATCCCCGTGCAGTGGGGAGATATCTCCGGTGTGGGCGCCATTATTGAAATACGGGGCTGCGGTGTGGATGCCGAGCCCTCGCAGGGGACCCATTTTTTTCAGAATATCACCTCGCTTCAGATACCATATCTTGTCATAGAGGATGATCTCTGCAGGGAAGGAGACGGCGAGGAAGGTGCCCGGGGAATAGACTGGAAATGGCTGCGCAGCAGGGAAATTGTTCAGGACCTGCAGTTTGTCCGTCATGTCAGGCTTGCAAGTCCCCTGCTCCTCAAGGTGAATGGGCAGGACGCGGAGGCTGTGGGACTATCAAGTTGAAAGTTGAAAGTTGCAAGTTGAAGGAAGAGAATTAGGAATTGGGAATGAGGAATCGGGAGTGAGGGAGCAGGCAGCCGGAGAAAAAAACAAAGGATAAGAAATGGAAAAAATATTTGCATCAATCATACAGCGGGATCCACAGGAAAAGGAATTTCACCAGGCTGTCCAGGAGGTGTTTCAGGCAGTCAAGCCTGTGCTTGACCGTAATCCGGAGTTCAGGAAACAGGCGGTGCTGGAACGTATTACCGAGCCGGAACGGGTGATCATGTTCCGGGTCCCCTGGATCGACGAGCAGGGGCAGGTGCATGTCAACAGGGGCTTCAGGGTAGAGATGAACTCGGCCATCGGCCCCTACAAGGGCGGGCTTCGTTTTCACCCGTCCGTTACCCTGTCCATCATGAAGTTTCTTGCCTTTGAGCAGGTCTTTAAAAACAGCTTGACGACCCTGGCCATGGGAGGCGGCAAAGGGGGCTCGGATTTCAACCCCAAGGGCCGCTCGGACAGCGAGGTGATGCGGTTCTGCCAGAGCTTCATGGCTGAACTGTTCCGCCATATCGGCCCGAACAGGGATGTCCCGGCCGGGGATATCGGGGTCGGCGCCCGGGAGATCGGCTACCTGTTCGGGATGTACAAGAAGCTGCGCAACGAATTCACCGGGGTGCTGACCGGCAAAAGTCTTGCCTGGGGCGGCAGCCTGATCCGGCCCGAGGCAACCGGGTACGGGGTGGTCTATTTCGCCGCCCGCATGCTGGAGGTGCGGGGGCAGACCCTGGAGGGAAAGACCTGCCTGGTTTCCGGGTCCGGCAACGTGGCGCAGTATGCAACGGAAAAAATACTGGACCTGGGTGGCCGGGTGGTCACGCTTTCCGATTCCTCTGGATATATCTATGATGGCGAGGGCATTGATCAGGAAAAGCTTGCCTTTGTCAAGGAGTTGAAAAACATCAGGCGCGGCCGGATAAGGGAGTATGTGGAGCAGTACCCCGGAGCTGAGTACAGCGAGGTTGATCCGGCCCTTGATCATAACCCCCTCTGGACCCACAGTGCGGACTGCGCCTTACCCTGCGCTACGGAAAACGAGATCAATGAACAGGATGCCAGTAACCTCATGCAGGGCGGTGTAACCCTGATCAGCGAGGGAGCGAACATGCCCTCCACCCCGGGGGCGATCGATGTGTTTCTGGACAACAGGATCATGTACGGCCCGGCCAAGGCGGCCAATGCCGGGGGGGTGGCGGTCTCGGGGCTGGAGATGGCCCAGAATTCCATGCGGCTGCACTGGCCCCGGGAGGAGGTTGACCAGCGGCTGCAGCAGATAATGAAATCCATCCACCAGACCTGTCTTGATGCGGCGGCGGAATATGGCAGGGAAGAAAATTACTTTGTCGGGGCCAATATCGCCGGGTTTGTCAAGGTGGTCAATGCCATGCTGGACCAGGGACTGGTGTAGGGGAAGTCGGCAGTTTGCAGTCGGCAGTCATCAGTCTTGAGTTTACCGCCTGCGGCGGATTATTATAGACTGCCAACTGATGACTGACAACTCGAGCGAAGCGAGTAAGGTATGAAATTTGACGAAGGTCTTGAACAGTACTTTGTCGATATCAGCGTGGGCTGTCCGTACGGGCTTGACCAGACGGCGGTGTATCACCAGGCAATGTTTACTTCCATCGGCGACGAGACCATGGGAATGTTTTTTGCAAACGGGTACCGGCGCAACGGCAACTGTATCTATGCCATGCGCTGCCAGAAGTGCAAAGCCTGCGTGCCGATCAGGATACGGCCGGAGAAATTTGCTCCCAACCGCAACCAGCGGAGGGTGTTGAAGAAAAACAGCGATGTGAGTGTCGGGGTTGCTCCTTTAAGGATGAGCCGGGAAAACCTGGCCCTGCTTGACAGGTACCTGCAGAATCGTTTTCCACAGAGCAGAAGTACGGCTGAAGAGTACTACAGCGGTTTTTTTATCAGCGCCGTCAGCCGCTGCTTTGAAATCCGTTACCGCCTGAAGGACAGGCTGATCGGTGTTGCCATTGTTGACGGTTCGGAAAAGTGGCTGAACGCGGTCTACTTCTACTTTGACCCTGAAGAGGGGAAACGCAGTCCCGGCACCATGAACATCCTGAACCTGGTCAACTTCTGTACCAGGCATGCCATCCCCCTGCTCTATCTCGGCTATTACATTGAGCAGGTGCAATCCATGCGCTACAAGGCGGCATTCAGGCCGCATGAACGTCTTCTGGCCGGTTCCTGGAAGGTTTTTCCCGGGGAATGATGCGCCTTGGCCGAAAGGTCATGCCCTGCGTGTCACTGTGTTTTTCTCCATTGATGTGATGATTTTCTCTGTTGTGGATTGGACTTTTCTTCCGTATATGTGGTACTCTAAAATAAGATACTGTGCCGTTATGTTTGCACTGTACTCCTGCGTGTTGTCCCGGCAAGTATGGCTGGACAGGATATTATCTGTGAATAACCGGAGAGGGATGGACGTGGACAGGGTAAAATGGTGAACGATTTTCTCCTTGGCAGTACTATCGGCGGCCTGATGAGTGCTTGTCTGATATCGGGCCTGGTCATGTTTTGCGTGTTCACTGTTTCCTGCGCCGCCGGCGGCGGAGAAACAGGAAGTACGGGACAGCCCGTTTCCGCAGGTGCGGGCAGAGGGGGGGGCATGCGGGTGCTGTGGAATGTTTCGTCCTTTCATGTCGGTGAGGGTGCCGAGTGGGGAGAGAAAGAGGCCCGGGCCATGCTGCTCAAGCCTCTGGACATGACCTCCTCAACCATTACATTTGACGGCCGGACCTGCCGGGATGTGGTTTTTTCTCGAGAGACTGTTGTCGCTGAGGCCTGGTTTCAGGAGAAATTCACAGTGGCCTCACAGGCCTTGGGCCTGGAGGATGAGACTGTTCAGGTTATGAAAACAGATTGCCGGATACCGGGATTTTCCGAATACATCCGTCTGCAGGACAACCGGTTGATCGTTCCCATGCATGGTATTCTGTTTGTTTTTCAGCCAGCGGTTACATATTGAATCATGGAAAGAAAATTATATTACAGGGGAAGAAAAATGATGTGTACTTGTCGGAAGAATTTTTTTGTTCTCATAGCACTCTTTCTGGTAAGCATTGCCGCGCCGGCAGTGGCAGAAGAGGTGCTGCAGCCCGGAGCACTGGATATTGCCCTGTTGACGCCAAAGGTTCCGCTGCAACTCTCAGCAGACGGGAAAACCATGTATGGAGGCATTCCCCCCAAGGCAGTGTTTGTTGATCCCGATCCCCCGGCAATACCGAGAAGGATTCTTGCTCCCCAGTACCTGACCGCGGAGCCGGAAGCGCTGACCGCAAGCTTTCAGATTGACTATGTGCCTGCCGGCGGGACTGACTTTCAAGGGAAAACATGCGCCGCATTTCCCGCGTCCGCCAGAACAGCGTTCAACGCGGCGGCAAATATCTGGGCCAACACCATCAGGTCAAGTGTGCCCATTACTATCAAGGCCTGCTGGGCTGATCTCGGTAGTTCTTTTATCCTGGGTTATTCAGGAGGCGGCAGTGTGTGGAGAGATTTTTCCGGCGCCACGCAGGCAAATACCTGGTATGCATGGTCCCTGGCTAATGCTTTGAGCGGAATAGACCAGGACCCTGGTAAAGTGTATGGCGACTATAATATGCATATCACCTATAATTCGCTTTTTTCCTGGTATTTTGGAACCGACGGTAATCCCTCCGGCACACAATTTGATTTTATGTCCGTGGTCCTGCACGAGATTGCCCACGGTCTCAACTTTGCCGGTTCCATGGGATGTTCAGATCCCGCATCTCCACCTGTTGTCTGCAACTGGGGATACGGTGTAACTCCGGCCTACCCCAATATCTATGACGTGTTCATGCGGGACGGCTCCGGCACGCAGCTCATTGATACCAGCACCTACCCGAACCACTCAACGGCGCTCGATACCGTGCTGAGATCGGACAATATCTGGTTTCACGGCAGCAGGGCCATGGCGGAAAACGGGAACCAGCGGGTCAAGATGTATGCCCCGGCAATCTGGAGTGGGGGATCAAGCTACTCCCATCTTGATGATACCGCATTTCCGGGTCAGCTGATGAAATTTGCAATCGCTGCCGGAGAAGTCATTCATGATCCGGGCGCGGTTACAAATGGACTGCTGGGAGATCTTGGCTGGGCAGCCACGGTAACGCGCCCGCCTTCGGCTCTGGACGATTTTCCCTGGTTTATGTTTCTTCCTGCCGTAATCGGGGGAACATCCCGGGGTCCGGCCACTCCCCCGGGACCTAAAACGTACTGGAGTGCCAAGTCCTATGCCATCTGCCCATCTTCTGCGGCAACATTTTCTTTAACTTCCTCTGGTGTTACCAAAAGGTCTGTTATGCCGGCAGGAGGATCTGACAGCACCTTTGAGGGGTGGGTCACGACAACCCCCGGCACCAGGAGTTTTTCCTGGACAATAACAGCGAGTACCTGCGGTACATGGGGTAATACCTTCAACTATACCCTTGCAGAGGATAAAAATTACATGTTTGTACTTGAAGTTGATAGCGCCGGTACACCTTATGTGGCGGTGGCAATCAATGACGGGGTCCCCACCGCCTCAGTCGCAGGAGAAGGTTTGCAGAGCAGTTCCGCCAACGCGGCTGTTGTTGATGGCTTGCGTCAGGTTATTGATACTGTGCCGCTCAATGTTCCCAAAAACATGTTTTTCAGCAGTCGCAAGGGTGCCGCAGTCTTACCGGAATGACACCGTGCTGGAAAAGGTGAAGGTGGAACAGGCTGGTGCCTGAAAGGTCTTCACGTTCCGCCTGCGCAAGGATAACCGGCCGTTGCGCCGGTCATCCTTCCTGCGCAGGCGGAATGCAACAGGTTAAAGTGAAATCCCGACCTGCTCAGTATCCAAGGCCGATCCTGTCTGCCAGGCCGAGATCGATTTTGTTGGTGCCTGCTGTAACGGTGGTATTGCAGGTTGCCTGGGTGGTGCGGATATAGGCCCTGCTGCCGCCCTTGTAGGCCTGGTAGACAGCCATGGCGACCTGGGCATCCTGCACTTCGATC
>JAJRVA010000177.1 GCA_024277485.1 Deltaproteobacteria bacterium
CCTGTGGCCCCGCCGATTTTCCGGTAACAGAAAACGCAAAACAGCAGGAGCGTCATCATGACCAGGCCGGCCGGCACCAGGCCCGCCGCCCCAAACAGCAAAAAAGATGACAAGAGGTAAATGACCATGCCGGGCAAAGCTGTCCAGGCTGTTGCCTGCGAGTACAACCGGGTTCCCAGCCCTCCTTCAGGACGAACGTAGGGCAGCAGGGCCATCATGACAACCAGGGCACAGCGGCCGGCCAGTGCCATCAGAAAGGCGGCCCTGGCCGCCTCTGCACCCTGCAGGGATGCAAGACTGAACACCTTGAGTGTCAGGATCATCCACAGAGCCACGACCCCCATGACCCCGATCCTGCTGTCCCGCATTATCTCAAGCATTCTCTCTCGCTGCCTGGAACTGAAGAAACCGTCGGCCGTGTCTGCCAGACCATCCAGGTGCAGAGCGCCGGAAAACGAGAGGAGCAGCACGGTCAGAGCCGTGGCAGCGACATAGGGAGGCAGGATCTGCCAGAAAAGCCAGGCACCTCCCCAGGCGACAGCGCCGAGGAACAGACCCACAACAGGAAAAAAGACAGCAGCGTCATCCAGGTCTTCGGCTGCAGTGCCGAATGGCGTGGGAATGGGGATAATGGTCAGAAAACGGAAGGCTGCCGCACAGCTCCTGAGCCATTTCATCGTAATCCTTCACAGGCACCCCATCTTCGGAGTCTCCACTTCGTTACACTTACCTGCGCGGTCACGTTCTGCCGCATAGAGGGGCTATAGCAACAGAACGTGCCTGCACAAATCTGAAACACATGTGCAGACTTACAAGATTTCAGGTACATAAAAGCAGTGAAGTGCATATCCTGTAGTGAGTTATATTTCATCGGACCGGACTATGCCTGGGTTACCCCGGCATCCTCAAAGGTCGCCACTTCGGTAAGGACAGCCACGGCAGCATCCAGCAGATTCATGGCAACCGCCGCGCCGGTGCCTTCTCCCAGGCGCAGGTTCAGGTCCAGAAAGGGCCTGAGCTGCAGCTTTTCGTGCATATAGCGATGTCCCTGCTCAACGCTGCGATGCGAACAGATAATATAATCCCGGACAAAAGGCTCCAGGCTGTATGCGATCAGGGCTCCGGCAGTTGATATAAATCCATCTACAACCACAGGCTTGCGGTTGGCGGCTGCTCCGATTATGAGCCCTGCCAGGGCGCCGATTTCAAAACCTCCCACCTTGGCCAGCACATCCATCCCGTCGCCGGGATCCGGGCTATTGACCTTAATTGCCCTCTCTATCACCTCAATCTTGTGTGCCAGCTGCGTGTCATCCAGACCGGTTCCCCGCCCTGTCAGGCTCGCTACATCTTTGCCGGTAAGAACAGTGGCTATGGCCGTACTCGGGGTGGTATTGCCGATCCCCATGTCACCGGTGCCGAACACGTCTGTTTCAGGGGCCAGTTTCTCTGCTATTTCGATACCTGCCTCTACAGCCAGAACCGCATGCGTCCGTGTCATGGCCGGACCTACAGCCATGTTCGCAGTGCCGTTACCAATTTTTTTCACGATTATTTTACCGGCCCTGCCCAGTTCACTCAAATCAGACACCGTCCCGATATCGGCAACCACCACTTCGGCTTCAGCCTGCCGGGCCAGCGCATTTATGCCCGCTCCGCCATTGACAAAGTTGTGCACCATCTGAGCGGTGACCTCCTGCGGATACTGGGAAACACCCTCAGCGGTGACACCATGATCACCAACCATGACGACAATTTTTTTCCGCTTGACCGGAGGCGTCATTGAAGCGGTCATCCCGGCCAGATCAACAGCCAGATCCATCAGGTCTCCCAATGCCCAGTGCGGCATGGTCAGGTTCTCCAGACGGGCGATTGCCTGCTCCCTGGTCTCAGTATCCTGGGGAAATATTTTTCTGAAAGTGGTCTCAAGGTAACTGACTGATTCATCCCGAACTGTATATTGCACTGATTTTTCCTCTATAAATATGTATAAAGTGAACGATTTAAACTCTTTTGACCTGACTTCTCACACCCCTCCCCTCACCCTCAACTCTACTTAATCCGCACCGGTATGCCGCAGCTCACCAAGAACACCCTGTCGGCAGCCATGCCGACACACTGATTACACCGCCCTGCCAGGTCCCGGTAAAACCTGGCCGCCTGATTGTCCGGGACTATTCCCAGTCCAACCTCGTTGGTTACCAGTATCACATCCCCGGGATACTCCCTGGCTGCCTGAACCAGGCGGTCGGCCTGCCCGGTCATCAGGTCTTCGTTTAAAACCCTGTTTTCCTGTGAGGCATCATACATCAGATTATTCACCCAGAGGGTCAGACAGTCGATCAAAACAATATCATAGCCTGCCGCCGACCGAAGCTGACCGGCTATATCCACAGTCTCCTCAACCGTATCCCAGTTTCCTTTCTGCCGATCCTTTCTATGGCGCTGAATACGCTCCTCCATCTCCCTGTCCGTCACCGGACAGGTCGCAAGGAACAGGCGTGAACCCTTCTGCTCCTCGGCAAGCCTCTGGGCAAAGGCGGACTTGCCGCTCCTGCTGCCGCCTGTTATGAGTGTTATTGCAGCCATTTAGACATTTAACCCTGCCAGAACCCCGCCTTCAGAATACAGGTCAAGAACCGTCAATGTTCCGGGCCGGACAGTATACAGAAGATAATTTGCCGGGCTGTACCCCAGGGCCAGGCAAATCATGGTCCTGATAACGCCGCCGTGCGTGACTACGCACACATCTTTTGCCGGCAATCTGTGCAGGGCCGAGAAAACGTCCGACACC
>JAJRVA010000178.1 GCA_024277485.1 Deltaproteobacteria bacterium
ATCAGCAGCAGTACAAGAAGCAGGGCTGCCGCAAATGACCACCATTTATGCTCCATAAGCAGATCACAGGCCTGTGAATCCCTGAACTGATCATACCAGGAGGCGGCTGTCCGGGAGAAGTCCGACAGCAACGGGGGGGCGCTCTTCCTTCCGGCCGGCTGAAGCCCTATACAGTCCGGTTCCACCCGAAACATTCCTTCATCGCATGCCGTTTTCAGCCCCTTCTCTGCAAGGGTATTGGTCAGGCTGATGTTCCCTTCAGCAACCTGCCAGATGGCATGAACAGTGTCATCGGTAAACAGGGCCAGGTGTTTTCCACCCGGTATTTTTGCGGAACGCAGCCTGAACTGCAGATATTCTCCGGTCTCCTCAAAATTAAGAGGTTCCAGCACGTATCCGGCATTAATATCAACATTGGAACAGTATATGGTAAGCTGTTCGAGACTCGTATCAAGGTCTCGCCTGCCGACAAGCAGAATCTGCAGCACATCCGCTTCATCAGTATCACAGATTGTCTTGACCAGCCGCTCCAGGGTGGCCAGGAAAAGCTTCTCAGCCTCGTCAATGATCAGCAAAACCCTTCGCTGTTCATCCTTCCTGAGCTGAAGCTGTTCACGAAACACCTCGACATAGCCTCCAGGTGCTGTTTCCTCCCGGTCTTCATATCCCAGGGCCACACAGATAATACGCAGGAGGTCTCCGAAAGAACCAACAGGATGATCCAGATTGACAATATCATACGTCTCCGGCGATAATTTCTGGATCAGGAGAAGGTACAGCAATGTTTTGCCGACCCCTTCGCCACCGGTAAGCTTAATGAGTGGCTGCCCGTTTTGAATATCATTCAGGAGGGACTGCAGCACTTCACGACGGGAGGCACCAGGATAAAAAATTCCGGAATCCGGTTCCTGAGTGAAGGGAGATTGACTCAGTTGAAAATGTTCCAGATACGTTGACATCGGTAACTGTGTAATAAATTCTGATGATGGTGAAATCAATGGACATCTTTGTGCCGTTTACCAGAGGCAATTATCGGCTAATTAACTCATAGTGTAAACATCTTTTTCCAAACAGGCCTTTCTTTTTTACTGTAACGTCGCAAAAAAGGGACATCGGCAGGTGGAAGAGTGAAGGGTGAAGGTGGAAAAATGTGGATTATTCACCATTTCAGCCAAATACATCAACCCGGAAAATTGTTTTTCACAAATACCTTGTGCCGGACACCCAACCTGCGATATTATTGAAATAATAGAATAATATTCAGGTTTCGTCAATTTTCGGCAAGGAGCATGCCATGCGTTTAGGAATGATTGGATTAGGCAGAATGGGGATGAACATGGTTCGCCGCCTCCTCAGGGACAACCACGAAGTGATCGCCTATAACAGGACTCCCGACAAAATCGACCGGATTGTCGAGGAGGGTGCAGAGGGAGCATACAGTATTGAGGAATTGATCAGCAAGCTCCCTGCACCGAGGATCATCTGGATAATGCTGCCGGCCGGTAAAATTGTCGACAAACAGATCAGTATCCTGACCGAACTGCTGGAACCGGATGATATTATCATTGAAGGAGGGAACAGCCGTTATACGGATGACATCCGACGGGCGGCCGAACTGGGCAGAAAATCCATTCACTACATTGACGCCGGGGTCAGCGGCGGCATCTGGGGGCTTGAAGTTGGATACTGTACCATGATCGGAGGCGACAAGGGTGTTTTTGAGAAGCTGGTACCTGTTTTTGCAAGCCTGGCGCCCGAAGGCGGATATCTGTACTGCGGTCCATCCGGGTCCGGACATTTTGTCAAAATGATCCATAACGGGATAGAATACGGTATGATGCAGGCCTATGGTGAAGGTTTTGCCCTGCTTGAGGCCTCACCCTACAACAACAGCCTGGACTTTCAGAAGATATCCCATCTCTGGAACCAGGGGAGTGTTATCCGTTCCTGGCTGCTGGAGCTCCTGGAAGATGCCTTTTCGGAAGACCCTGAGCTCAATGACATTATCGGCTATGTCGATGATTCCGGTGAAGGCCGCTGGACTGTTGAGCAGGCGATTGAAAGCAGGGTCGCTGCCCCGGTTATTGCGGCTTCCCTGTTTGCCCGGTTCGAGTCAAGGGATGACAACTCGTTTTCCAACAGAGTGCTTGCCGCCCTGCGCCGTGAATTCGGCGGCCATGCCGTGAAATCTTCGGACAAGTAGCCATGCAGATATTCCATGACTGTGACCAGGCCGCAGAAATCGGCCTGGAACCGTGTACTGTTGTCATCTTCGGGGCATCCGGCGACCTGACCCACCGGAAACTTATCCCGGCCCTGTTTTCCCTGTTTGAGCAGGGCAGTATGCCTCACCCCTTTTCCATTGTCGGCTGCAGCCGCACGGTCATGAACGACGAACAGTTCAGGAACCACCTGTTTGAGCGCTACAGCCCGGAGGGCTTGGACCGGGAAAAATGGACGGTTTTTGCAGAAAATCTTCATTACCAGCCTCTCGCCTACGATCTGGAAAGCTTCCGGAGCCTGGCCGACTTTCTCACCGGCCTTGACCGAAAGAAACAGACCAACGGCAACCGGATATTTGACCTTGCCGTTCCACCGGCGCTCTACCCCGTTATCGCGGAACTCCTTGGCAGGGCCGGGCTGGCAGATGAAAAACAGCCTGCCGGCGGCTGGTCCAGGATCGTTGTTGAAAAGCCGTTCGGCAGGAACCTGAAGACTGCCCTTGAGCTTGACTCAATCCTGCATCAGCATTTCCGGGAACAACAGATCTTTCGCATTGATCACTACCTGGCCAAGGAAACAGTCCAGAACACCCTTATTTTCCGTTTTGCCAACTCCATTTTTGAACCGCTCTGGAACCGGCACCACATCAAGTACATCGGCATAGTCGCTGCCGAGGAATTAGGCGTCGGAACCCGGGCCGGGTATTATGACCAGTCAGGCGTACTGCGGGACATGTTCCAGAATCACATGATGCAGCTGCTCGTCCTCACCGCCATGGAACCGCCCTCACGCTACCAGGCTGACGCAGTACAGGACGAAAAGGTCAAGGTTATCCGTTCCCTCAGGGAATTCAGCACCGGGAAAGGCAGCAGTCTTTACCTGGGGCAGTACACCAGGGGTGAACAAAACGGCCAGGTACTTCCAGGCTACAGGGAGGAAGAAGGTGTCAGACCGGATTCCCGGATCCCCACCTTTGCCCTGATGGAACTCTATATCGACAACTGGCGCTGGCAGGATGTTCCGTTTTACGTTGTTTCCGGAAAACGGCTTCCACGCAAGGAAACCAGAATCATCATCCAGTTCAAGGAGGTACCGCACCGGCTTTTCGGGGATGTGTTGGGTGATACTATCGGCGCGAACCGGCTGATTATCGAAACCTTTCCCGAGGAAGCCATCCGGCTGACCTTCCAGACCAAGACCCCGGGCACGGAAATCTGCCTGCGATCCATGGTCATGGATTTTATCTATCAGGAACATTATCAGAAGGCGTCTCTTGACGCATACGCCCGGGTCCTGCTTGACTGCATGATTGGAGACCATATGCTTTTCTGGCGCCAGGACGGGATTGAACAGTCATGGTCCTTTCTTACCCCGGTCCTCGAGGAATGCGAGCAGTGCGGCGACTCTGACCGGCTCCTGCATTTCTACCCGGCAGGAAGCTGGGGCCCGGAAAAGGCCCGAAAAATAATGGAACTCATCACCACCGGTTAGATCCGCATCTTTCATGCCCGTTTTCAGGCTCAGCAGAAAAATTGAATTTCCGCCGCCGGAACTTTCTGAGCCGAACGGACTTCTTGCCGTCGGAGGGGACCTCTCCGTGGAAAGGCTGCTTGCGGCATACCGGATGGGCATCTTTCCATGGTTTGCCGAAGGAGACCCGCTCCTCTGGTGGTCACCTGCACCGCGCCTTGTCCTGTTTCCCGAAGAATTCCATACCCCCAGGCGCCTGGCAAGGACCATCAGGCAACAGGTGTTTACCGTTACCGCGGACGCTGCCTTTGCGGAAGTTCTGCAAAAATGTGCCGGATTCAGGGGGAAAAACCGGGAAGAAACCTGGATTACCACCCGGATGCAGGCGGCCTACTGCCAACTGCATGAACAGGGTTTTGCCCACAGTATCGAATGTTGGCATGAAGGGATGCTTGCAGGCGGCCTGTACGGTATTGCGCTTGACCGGGTCTTTTTCGGCGAATCCATGTTTTCCCTGGCGAGAGATGCCTCCAAGATTGCCCTCCACGCCCTGGTTCAGCATGCGGAGATGACGGGTATTCAGGTTATAGACTGCCAGATACGAACCGCGCACCTGACCACGCTTGGTGCGCGGGAAATCCCGCGTGAACAGTTCCAGGAGCTTTTGCTGAAATGCATCAAAACCACGGAGCCCCAAAAAAAATGGCGCCTGCTGGAGACCAAAAAGGAGGGAATTGGCCCTGCGGACGCCTGCCAGGAAGAAAAAAAAGAATGAATCAGTTTACAGTTCTACTCCAGTCGAGCGGAGGGCCGCTGATCCGCTCACAAAGCCATTTTTTCAATTCAGTATTTGGGGGATGGACCGTCCCACCCGGCCGGGTACCATCCTCTTGCCATGATGCCTCAAAAAGATCCTGCGGCACCGGTATTCTTGCTATTTCCTCTGCACCTTCTACCGTTCTGTGCACCAAGGTTACATGCGGCTGTTTCTCCCAGTCATAGAGAACAAAATAGAACGCCTCATCATTGGCGCTGCTGACAAAATCATGACCGCGTACCCAACCTGATCCCCATTCAAGATACATCTCCACTGCTTTCTCAGGCGTCATTGACCAGTCAATTTCATTAACAACCTGCCTGTTATTTTTCAGCTGCTCAAGACTCATCATGCCAATTCCCCGCAACTCATCTTAATGGAAATTATTACCACCTGGGAACAGGTCCCATTTGTAACAAAATCTAAACACCCCGGCAGATGTGTCAAGAAAAAAAATATCCGCATGAAAAAAGTGAAAAAAAAGAGTAAAATTAATAAAAAACAACTTCATATAATTAATTTTCTATCGTATACTAAATTCTGATTAGGTATATATTTTC
>JAJRVA010000179.1 GCA_024277485.1 Deltaproteobacteria bacterium
ATCTCCCACAGCGAAGAAATTCCCCTTTCGAAAAACGGTGTCATGAACGAGGGCGCTGTCTCGACCCGCCTCGGCCTCAAGGGGATCCCGTCAGCGGCTGAATCCATAATGGTATACCGGGAGATCGCCCTGGCGGAATATACCGGCAAGCCCGTCCATATTGCCCATGTGAGCACGGCAATGTCCACGGAGCTGATCCGGTCGGCCAAGTCGCGGGGCGTCAGGGTAACGGCTGAAACAACCCCGCACTACTTCACCCTGACCGAGGAGGCGGTGCTGGGCTATGATACCAATGCCAAAATGAACCCTCCGCTGCGCAGTGCCACGGACCGCGAGGCCATACGGGAGGCCCTTGCTGACGGAACATTTGATGCCATCGCCACGGATCACGCCCCGCACTCGTCCCTTGAAAAAGAGGTGGAGTTTGACCTGGCCGCCAACGGTATTATCGGCCTGGAAACGGCCGTTCCCCTGGCCCTGGCCCTTGTCCGGGACGGGATTATCAGTGCGCAGCGATTTGTTGAGCTGCTGTCGGTCAATCCGGCCGGGATTCTCCGTGTTGCGGGAGGGGCGCTGTCAGAGGGAACCGCTGCCGATATAACGGTTATCAACCCGGAGATTGCATTTGACTATACGGAAGATGCGGTGGTCTCCAAAAGTAAAAATTCTCCCTTTATCGGCTGGAAACTGCAGGGCCGCGCCATGCTGACCATGGTCGGCGGCAGGGTGATGCATAACATCCTTTTCTCCTGATCCCTGGAGTCTTTACCCCTCGCTCCTCTCCACGTAGTTTGCCGGGTCGTCAAGCCCGGCCTCGGCAAAACCCTTGCGCCGCAGTATGCAGGCATCGCACTGCCCGCAGGCCAGGTCTCCGCAGGGATCATAGCAGCTGTGCGTCATGGAGTAATCCACCCCCAGGCCCGTTCCGGTCCGGATGATTTCTTTTTTGGTCATCGTGATTAACGGGGCATGCAGGGTGAAGGGGTTGGCTTCACTGCCGGCCCTGGTGCCGAGGTTTGCCATCTTCTCAAATGCTGCGAGGAACTCGGGTCGGCAGTCAGGATATCCGCTGTAATCAATGGCATTAATACCCAGAAAGATATCAGAGGCCCCGATAACTTCCGCCCAGGCAAGGGCATGGGCCAGGAAGATGATGTTGCGGCCCGGAACATAGGTTACGGGTATCTGTCCCTCCATTTCGGCGGGGTCGCGTCCCTTGGGAACATCCATGTCGCCTGTCAGGGCGGACCCGCCTATGGTGTCCAGGTCCAGGTTCAGGATGAGGTGGCGGCGCACGCCCATTTTTCTGCAGATCCGGCGGGCGCTGTCCAGTTCGATTTTCTGGCGCTGCCCGTACCTGAAGCTCAGGCAGGAGCAGGAAAAACCCCGGTCAAGGGCGATGGCAAGTACTGTTGATGAATCCAGTCCACCGCTGAGCAGGACTACCGCCTCTTTTTTTGCTTGTGTCATGGCATGGCCTTGCATGTATGAGGGTTTTTATTCTGTTGTTACATTGGGTCCTTTGCGTCCGGGGCTATACATTTTTTCCAAGTGCGGGAATCTTCCTGGCCAGGGTGATTGAGCCGGGCTGAACATCAGCCTGATAGGCCAGAACACGTACTCCACGCTCGTGCACCCTGGAGAGCATGTCGGCGTAGACAGGATCAATGGCTGCCGCCGGCATGAAGCATCCCGCATCAGCCCTCTGGATGCAGAAAATCATGGCCGCCTCAAAACCCTGCTCCAGCAGGTGTTCAAGTTCAGCCAGGTGCCGGGCCCCCCTTTTCGTTACCGCATCTGGAAAAAGGGCAATGTTGTTCTCAGCCAGGGAGCAGTTCTTGACCTCAAGATAAATTTTTCTGTTTCCGGCTTGAAGCAGGAAATCAAGCCTGCTTTGGGCAGAGACCCTGACCTCTCTTTCAATGCGGTCAAGAGGGCCGAAATCGTGTATGATCCCGTTTTCAAGCGCCTCGTGCACGATTGTATTGGTCAGGGAAGTGTTGACCCCTATCCAGGCGCTGTTTTCTTCTACCATTTCAAGGGTCCATGGGTATTTTCGTCCCGGGTTGCCGGACCGGGAGATGACAACCCGGCTGCCGGGTGTCGAGCAGCCCTTCATGGATCCGGAGTTGGGGCAGTGCACAGTGAGAATCTCCCCGTTTTCCAGGCGGACGTCGGCTAAAAAACGTTTGTATCGTTGTGTGAGGCGGCCAAATTGACGTGGTTTCTGAATGAGCACGGTTTTAATGGCAGGTAGACATCATTTCAGGGCATCAATGAAAAAAAGAGGAGGAATTTCCTCAGGTTTAGTCTTTTCGCAATATTCAATTTCGACTATAGTAGTCCTCGTTTTCAAAAAAGTCCACCGGGCTTTTTCTCCGGCGGGCTGCCACCATTTTCTGCAGGGGCCGGAGACAGGCAGCGGGATTGAAGGCAGGTTGCATCACGCAGAGATGATACATACAAGGCAGAACAACACAAAAGGAGTAGCAGAACAATGAAACTTGGAATCAATGGCCTGGGCAGAATTGGCAAACTCTCTCTGTGGCACCACGTTTCCCGCCGTTTTTTTTCGGAAATAGTCGTCAATCTCGGTCGTGATGTCGGCACGGGACTGCATGATATCGCTTCGGCCATTGAAAAGGATTCGACCTATGGCAGGTTGTCCATGTATCTGCACGGCCACAAGGGCGGCAGGGTTATTGAAAATCTGCAGGAAGATACCGGCACAATGACCGTGGACGGCGTGCCGGTTACCATTTTGCGGCAAGCCCGTAACCCCGGGGATATCAAGTGGCAGGGCAACGGTGTTCGCCTGGTCGTG
Organism: Deltaproteobacteria bacterium; assembly: GCA_024277485.1. The sequence goes on from JAJRVA010000179.1 coordinate 2,825, forward strand.
GACACGACAGGCGTTTTCAAGGACCCGACAGCCGACCCGGAGGAGGGGTGGGGTTCCATTCGGGGACATCTGCATGCCGGGGCGGAAAAGGTGCTGCTTTCAGCCCCCTTCAAGATTAAATCCAGGGGAATCGAGATGCCGGATGATGCCATTACCACGGTCATGGGCATCAATGATGACGAGTATGATCCCACCAGACACAGTGTTATCTCCGCCGCCTCCTGCACCACGACCTGCCTGTCCTACATGATCAAGCCCCTGCTCGACCATTTCGGGGCCGATCGTCTGCTTTCCGCCTCCATGGTAACCGTGCACGCGGCAACAGGCAGCCAGCAGGTGCTGGACCGGCTGCCTGCAGCCGGCGCCTCTGACCTGCGGAAAAACAGGTCCATCCTCAACAATATAATCCTGACTACCACGGGTGCGGCCAAGGCATTAGGGCTTGTCATACCGGAGATGAAGTCCATTGGTTTTATCGCTGAGTCCGTCCGTATACCGACATCCACAGGTTCCCTGATAGTCCTGGTTCTCAACCTGCAGGATGAGCTTGAAAACCCGGTGGGCAGGAGTCTCATCAACTCCATCTATAAAAAATATGCCGACTCGACCGCCTACCTTGAGTATTCAAGCGGCCAGAATGTCTCTTCGGATATCATCGGAATACCCTCTGCCGCTGCAGTTATCGAGTCCAGGGAAACGCACACCCGGACCGCGTCCATTACCGTCAACCTGGATAAGATCAAAAGCTGCAATTTTGAGCCGGGCCAGGCCCCGCCCGTCCTTGAAGTGCCGGTTACTCAGGCGGTCATTTACGGCTGGTATGATAATGAATTAGGCAGTTATACCAACATGCTGGGCGACCTGACTGTTTCGGTGGCCGAGAAAATGGTGTAAGGGGTCTGACCGAAAGCTGCCTGACAATCTCTGGAGAGAGCATGAAGACAATCCGGGAACTGGATATTACGGGAAAAAGGGTGCTGATCCGGGTCGATTTCAATGTTCCCATGGACGAGGCCGGGAACATTACCGATGACATCAGGATCAGGATGGCCCTGCCGACCCTGAACTATGCGCTGGAAGAAAACAGCAGGGTCATTCTCTGCTCGCACCTGGGAAGGCCAGGGGGCAAACGTGTCCCGGAATATTCTCTTGGTCCGGTCGCCGCGGCGCTTGCAAAAATACTTGCTGTGGATGTCCGCCTTGCCCCGGACTGTATCGGCCCGGAAACCGAGGCCATGGTAGCCGGGATGAATGATGGCGATATCATCCTGCTTGAAAATCTGCGCTACCATGCCGGGGAACAGGCCAATGATCCGGTTTTTGCAGAGCAGCTCGCCTCGTTCGCTGATGTCTATATCAATGATGCCTTTGCCGTGTCCCATCGCGCCCATGCCTCGGTGGTCGGGGTAACACAACATGTTTCAGAAAAGGCGGCCGGTTTTCTGCTCCAGAAAGAGATGGACTACTTTCACCGTTCCATGGATGAGCCGGACCGGCCCCTTGTGGCCATTGTCGGCGGCGCCAAGGTGTCAAGCAAGCTGGGCGCCCTGGAAAACATGCTCGTCAAGGTTGACCGGATGCTGATCGGCGGCGCCATGGCCAACACCTTTCTCAAGAGCCGGGGCATTGACGTGGGGGCCTCCAGGGTTGAAGATGAGCTGCTGGATGCCGCTGCCGGGTTTCTTGCGGCGGCCTCGGAAAAGGGCGTACAGGTCGATTTGCCGGTTGATGTTATCGCTGCCTATGCCTTTTCTCCTGACGCGGAAACCAGGGTGGTACAGGTCAACGATATTCCACCGGAATGGATGGCCCTGGATATCGGTCCGGCAACAGTCAGGATTTTCACGGCAGCCCTGGCAGATGCCGGGACCATCATCTGTAACGGTCCCATGGGCGCCTTTGAGATGGATGCCTTTGCCAACGGGACCATGGAACTGGCCCGGGCCGTCGCCTCATCCGATGCCCTGAGCATAACCGGGGGCGGCGACTCCAACGCCGCCATCAAGAAATCGGGCCAGGCAGATAAGATTTCCTACATGTCAACCGGCGGCGGCGCTTTCCTCATGCTGATGGAAGGGAAGACCCTGCCCGGGGTTGACGCCCTCGAAGCACGTTAATTTTTTCACTGTGAGCCGGGAGAAAAAATGAAAAGACGACCACTGATTGCAGGCAACTGGAAGATGCACCTCTCGGTTGAAGAGGCTGTTCAACTTGCCTCGTCGCTGGCAGAGGGATGCCGCGACCTGACTGACCGCGATGTCATGCTTGCGCCGGCATACACTTCCCTTGCCGCAGTGGCTGCGGCAGTCAGGGGCACACCTGTGCAGGTGGCCGGGCAGAACGTATGCTGGGAAAAGGAAGGCGCCTATACCGGGGAAATCTCTCCGGTCATGCTCAGGGAAGCCGGGGCAGCCATGGTTATCCTGGGGCATTCCGAACGGCGCCATATCTTTGGAGAGGATGATCATCTTGTCAACCGCCGCCTGCGGGGCGCGCTCACCTTTGGCCTTGTTCCCATACTCTGCGTGGGAGAGACCCTGGAGGAACGCGAGCAGGGGGCAACATTCGACGTCCTTGAAAGACAGGTGTCCAGAGGGCTGCAGGATGTTGCCGGAGCGGATGCGGCACAGGTTGTCATTGCCTATGAACCGGTGTGGGCGATCGGCACCGGCAAGACCGCCACCAATGACCAGGCCCAGGAAGCCCACAAGTTCATCCGGGGGGTCCTGGCGGCCATATATGAGAAAAAACTTGCCGACCAGACAAGGATATTGTATGGTGGCTCGGTTAAGCCGGAGAATATTGACAGCCTTATGGCTGAGCCCGATATTGACGGAGCGCTCGTGGGCGGCGCTGCACTGAAGTCCGAGTCCTTTGGCCGGATTATTCATTTTCGTTGAAATATGACAACCTTACTTGTAATCGTACACATCCTGGTCTGCCTGTTCCTGATAGGCATTGTCCTCCTGCAGCATGGCAAGGGAGCTGATATCGGGGCCACTTTCGGCGGCTCAAGCCAGTCCCTTTTCGGGACGGAAGGACCGTTGCCGCTTCTTAATAAAATTACAACCATGGCAGCGATTGTCTTCATGGGGACATCGATTTCATTGGCGTATATTTCCGCCAACAGGAGTACCGGTACGGTGATGGAAGAGGTAAAGGTGCAGCAGGCCCCTGTTCAGGAAACGCAGGTCCCCGCTGGGCCGGTAACGATCCCCGTGCCCGAGCAAAAGGCTGACTCTTCAGCCGAGCCGCAGGAGATGCCGGTTGAGCCGGCTGTCCCGCAGAAGTAAAAAAACAATGTGCCGAAGTGGTGGAATTGGTAGACACGCTATCTTGAGGGGGTAGTGGCCCACGGTCGTGCGAGTTCGACTCTCGCCTTCGGCACCATTTGCAGTACCGAGGAATTCCCAGAAATTCCTTCTAACCCGCAACCGGAAACGGTTTGCGGGTTTTTTGCTTTTTTGGGCTCAAGTGAGCTGAATTAGCATGAAATAGCCTGATTTTCGAAAAAGTGCGCCCAAAGAATCAGATGAAGACAGGCTGTTATCTTCAGATTGTGGGGCCATGGCAACTGTAGGAACTGTAAAAGGAAAGAAAGAAACTGTTTATCGGGCAGAGGTTCGCTTCAAAGGACATCCCAGATTATCGCTAACCTTTGACCGGCAATCCGAGGCAATGCGATGGGCGGAGGGGACGGAGGCCGCCCTGCGGACCAACGGCTGAATATCTGTGACCAAGGCGTATAACTCGTATTCTGATTCAGGGGTTTCTCATAAATACGACAGGAAGAGAATCTTTACGGTGGATGAAAGGAGAAAAAACAAGCAATTTGGCGAACGGTTTGACAAAATGCATATCAAATCGTCAAATGAACATGGTGCCGGGCACTGAAATATCCGGGAATTGCTCCAGATTTCCAAAGTGTGCCCTGAAAATTATGGGTGAATTTTATATTGGCAGATGTTAAAATCATAATTAATCACTATGATTAACAATGGAAATTTGACCGTATAACTGCTCAGGGAGAAAAAATGGCGAAAACTGAAACCAAAGTTCTGACCGCACATGTCCCTTTGCCAATCGCTGACAAGGTCGATGAAATTGCATCGCGACTGGAATGTTCCCGCAACTGGATAATAAAACAGGCGCTCACTTCCTGGATTGATCAGGAAAAAGAACGTAATCGGCTGACCAGTGAAGCCCTTGCTGATGTGGACGAAGGCATGGTTATTCATCATCAGGATGTGCTAGCCTGGGCAGAGAGTCTCGGCACTGACAATCCGTTACCTCTGCCACGCCCATGAAACTTAAGTGGACCGGCAAGGCCTTGGCCGATCTGGAACGTCTCATGGTTTCCTGGCAGTAGTCAACCCACCCCCCGCCGCCCGAGCAGTGCAGTCGCTTATCAAAACACCAACCAGATTGACGGCTAATCCACGGACAGGAGAATGACTCTTTGAGTTTGATGAACGTGAAGTTCGGCGTATCATTGTTGGCCAATATGAAATTCGTTATGAAATACAGGGCCCTATATCTATATCCTACGGTTGTGGCATACCAGGGAACACCGATAGGGAAACAGACTGTAAGCAATGGATATTGTCAGTTTTTGCCGGATCAAGCCGGCACAGCCAGGCTTGGTGAAAAGGTCTAATGAAAACAGGAAGAAATGATCCCTGTCCCTGCGGCAGTGGGAAAAAATACAAGAAATGTTGCGCGAGCAAGCAGGCATCTTCCGTCCTGCAGGACATGAAGGAAGATATCCACAACCTGATCGGCGGCCAGAGCTTTGGATCAATGGAAGAATTGCAGGCTGTGCTCGACCGGTACAGCTTGCGGGCAAACAGTTCTCCCATGGATGATTTTCATGGCCTGTCTCCTGAACAAATGCACCGCTTCCTCCATATGCCTTTTGAATCACCGGAACTCGTCACCTTTCCACCTGTATTACAAATGGAACCGGAGAGTAAAGCGTCCTTTATTCTCTCCATGCTCATTGAAGGAATTGGAGAGAACGGCATAAAGCTGACCGCCAGGGGAAACCTGGGACAGAAATTTTCCCGGCAAGCAAGCAGGGAGTATTATGCCCGGTATTCGGATTCTTTTCTTGCAAATCTCTCCGTACGATCGGAAACCAATTTTGAACCCCTGCATGCCATTCGCCTTACAGCTCAATTAGCCGGACTGGTTCGCAAGTACAAAGGCAGGCTGCTGTTGACAAAGAAATGTAAAAAAGCGCTGAAAAGTCATGGCCTGCGGGAACTCTACCCCCAATTACTCCATGCCTATATCCAGAAATTCAACTGGGGATACCGTGACGCGTTCCAGGAGATTGCTTTTCTCCAGCAATCTTTTCTGTTCACGCTCTACCTGCTCCATAAATATGGCAACACCTGGAGGTCGGCCACATTTTACAGTGACAACTATCTACGGGCATTCCCCATGATCCTTCAGGAGATTGAGCCAAAGCCGTATGAGCCTCCGGAAGATACGTTGCAACATTGTTATATCTTACGGACGCTACAGAGATTTGCCGGTTTCTTTGGGTTGGCCGATCTTGAACAGGTTTCAGAAAATCCACTCATTCGTGAGTATCGGGTTCGGTCAACCGGTCTGCTGAATGAAATTGTTCAGTGGCATTTCTGAGGAAAAATTTTCTTTTTCTCCTTTTCTTTTCGTGAATTCTTCCTTCTCCAGCCCACCGGCCGTCCTCTTTTTTTCAACTGCAAACGTCTGCCGGTCAAGGCCTCTATCTCTTTTTTAAACCGATCACTGCCAACAGCCATCCCCGTATTCGTATTACTCCTTATATCATTGAGTAATTCTCCCTCTACATGATGGGCAACCAATTCTCGATAATTGGCCTGACGTTCAGGCAGATCATTCCCTAAAGCAAGGTATTCCCGGTGTGGCGTGCACAGTTCAGACGCTTGTCCAAGCCCGTTCACCTGATAACTGCAGGTAAATTTCATTCTTTGCAATATTTAATTTGACTCTGACCCCTTTTACCACGGAAAAAGCCATCCAGGTCATTGCCAGGGTCTCGGACACCATCAACGGCATCAGTGATTCGGCCGGAAAAATTGCCGGTGCCGTGGAAGAGCAGACGCGGACGGCAAATGAAATTTCAGCCAATGTAGTGCAGACCAGCGCCGGCAGTACCGCCGTAGCTGCTTCGGTCGCCGAACTTGCCGGGGCTATCAGTGAGATGTCCCGGAATACCGGAGAGGTCGCCCAGGGAGCAAACCAGGTGTCGGCAAGTATTCAGAAAGTGACTGAAGCAGCCTTGGAATCCAATCTTGAGGCGCACCAGGTCAATGATGCGGCAGAAGCCCTTTCCCGGTTTGCCGACCGGCTGCAGCATTTGATGGAAAAGTTCAAGGTCAATGATGACCGGTAATGGTCATCCGGCTACGCAGCAATGCGTTTTTTTTCAGGACAAACCGCCTCCCCAGGCTCGGTATCCTCACCATTGAAACAGAACAGAGTATAACAATGCATTGTCATGTATGGCAGTTATGGAGTAACGTCCTTCATGTTTTCCCTGATCTGTTGATTTGAGTCCCAGAGGAGCCTGATATATGAAAAAAAACCTTGTTTTCGTTCTGCTGCTTGTCTTCGCCGCTGGAGCGGTCATCTATTTTACCCGGTCAGTCAGCCAGGTCGGCAGTGATTATTATGCCGACTACCTTCCGGAAGATACCCTGGTGACGGTCAGCCTGATTGATTTAAAGGAGCTGTCCGACAGTTTTCCGGCCTCCAGTCTGGGAAGGTTCCTGGCCAAGCCGACAGTCCATGAAATCATGGCCGAGCTCGGAGCCTCTTCCCGGGAAAGAGAAAGTTATGACAGG
>JAJRVA010000180.1 GCA_024277485.1 Deltaproteobacteria bacterium
CGCGGCGGCGCTCCCTGATCCGGGCAAACAGCTCTGCCGGGTCGGCCACCCAGCCGCGCTTCTCAAGGGGTGTCTGCGACGGCACGGCATGCTCTGCCATAATCTTGTCCATATACTCTTTCAGCGGCGGCCTGGAACGGACATTTTTCTTCAGGGGACAACAGTACGCCACTGAAATATCCGGGCCGGACACGGTCCCAAAGACCAGTCCGAAAGCCTTGCCCGCTCCTGCCCGGCCGTCCCGAAACTCAGCCAGGGCCCTGGAACAATGGGCCAGTATGGCCTGTTGCTGTGTTTCCGGGAACACGACCTGCATCCCAGGAGTGTAGTTCAAGGCCGTCATTGCACAGTCATTCCTCTTGGTATCCTGCATATCAATGAGGTATGGTAGAGCGTGTTTCATATATAGTCAAGATGACATGACAAAATCACCACCTGAAAATGTCTTGCAAAAACCCGGCCAAAGCTGTTCATACTGCGTTATGTTGACTTGCCACCAACTGTAACGTATATTTTCACTCAATCGTGTACGCGGCCTGAAAAAAAAGGAAACATGAAAGGCAAGTCTGTTTCCCGTCTTGTGGCTGATTTTTTCGCAATCATCAGGAGCGAGAAATTGCCTGGGGAATATCGCCTCACCCCAACCGTCAAATCATTGAAAGGTGTATTGAAGCAAACAGCAACAGATGAAAACAAACCTTTTCTCTTTATTCCTGATACCACTTTGCGTCCTGTTCCCGGCAGCAGTGTATGGACTGCAGGTTGAGGGTGTTGTTCTCTCTGACACGGGACCGGTCGCCGACGCCGTGGTGACCGCGTATCCCGACTATACTTCGCTCTCCGGGCGCACCGGGGGCATCTCCTCTTTACCTGGAGAAAAACCGGGCCAGTTCCGCCTTTCGCTGCCCCCCGGCAAATACTATTTCGAGGCCCGGGGACATGACCGCGAAGGCGCTCCCCTCTATGGTTACCACGGCCTCAACCCGGTCCATGTGCAGGACGAGTATCGCTGGATTCCCCTTATGGTTCTTCCGGTGAGCAGAACCCAATGTTATCCCGGCTTCCAGGGAGTGGGCGGGCGTGTGCTGTACAAGGGCATGCCGGCGGCAGGCAGCAGCGTGTCCGTGTATGCGCTGAACGACGAGCCGTTCCGGGGCATGGGACTGCTCACCAATACGGTTCCGGAAGACGGATCATTCTGGTTTGATCTTGACCCGGGCATGTACGTGGTGATCGCCCGCAAGCGCCACGGCGGCGGCGCCATCGGACCGATCAAAAAGGGGGACCTCCTGTGTTACTTTTCCGGCAACCCGGTCCGGGTACTCCCTGCCCAATCGTGCGATATCGAGGTCTCCTGTTATCCCCGTGATGACATTGATGCCTTTTTTGTGCAGGACGCAAACGATCCGCGTGGAAAAAAAGAACAGCAGCGTCGCTCGGCATCCCTGCGGGAGATGGATGAGACAGAGTCAACCAGGCTTCTGGCCGGGGATATAAAAAAGCCGGCCATTATCTCGGGACGTGTCACCACCCTGGAAGGTGTCCCCCTCGGCGGCCTGTATATCTCCGCCTATCCTGCCAATGACGTGCCCCTGTTTCAGATGTATGTCCTGCGGATGAAAACCGACCACATGACCAGGACCGATGCCAAGGGATTTTTCAGGCTTGAGGTGAAAAACGGCCCCTACTACCTGGTGGCCCGGGAAAGAATCGGCGACGCGCCCGTGGCTGGTGAGTATTACGGCCTCTACGAGGGCACGCCGAACCACAGTATCATGCTCAAGCCCAATGAAATCAAGACCGGCGTCCATATTGTCGCTGAATCAATCATGCCCTGAAGCCATGAGACTTTTCTTTTCCCTGATACTGTTTTTCTGCAGCCTCGCCCTGACCGGATGCGGCCGGCTCAGCGCTGAAAATGGCGCAAAGGGACAGGAGCTTTTTTTTCGTGACACCATCATCCAGCAGGACATGACCTGGTCGGGGACAATCGATATCCGGGGCGTGTTTGTCGTGGGCAGGGGGGCGACCCTGACCATCCAGCCTGGAACAACTGTCCGCTTTCACAAGATTGATACCAACAGTGACGGGATCGGCGATGCGGAAATCAGGGTGCTTGGCCGGATACTGGCACGGGGTACGCAAAAAAAACCAATCACGTTCAAATCAGCCGAGAAAAACCCGGCGCCCAGGGACTGGTCATATATACTCATTTTTGCCTCGGCCCGGAAAAATTTTTTCCAATACTGTCTTTTTCGCGATGCCTTTACCGGACTGCAGGTGCATTTTTCCACAGCCGAAGTATCTGATTCGGTTTTCATGCACAATAATGAAGGACTGCGTTTCGGCCGGGCCAGGTTGAAAATCGCCCACAACGCCATTTTGAAGAACAATATCGGAATTCGATTCACCAGAATGGAAGGCCCTGTTGAAATTATCGGCAACACGATTACCGGCAACCGTACTGGTATTTTCCTGGCGCCGTCCAGCCAGAACATCGTTGATTTCTTTGAACCGGGCCGGACCGGCAGACCCTGGAACGAGGGACACCTTGAGATCAAGGGCAACACCATCTTTGCGAACAGGGATTATGACCTGAATCTCGGCGTCAAGCAGAAGTGGGACCTGGCCATTACCGGCAACTGGTGGGGAACAACCGAGCCGGATGCGATCATGGAAAAAATCTTTGACAGATCGCGCGACAGCGCCCTTGGCAGTGCCATCTTCCAGCCGGTTCTTGAAGCGGAGCCCCCGGATGTCGGCCCGCGCTGAAAATGGACTAAACCTTGCATATTGAAAATTGCCATTTTCTCGGGACATGTATAATATTAAAAATTATGGACAAATTAGACAAATTGACCGTTGCAAGTGTCATTGTGCTTACTGTGTATGCAGCGGTCCTGCTTGCAACCGCCCCTGACCGGCCCAGGGCAAACCCGGCTGAACAGCGCCGGGTGGCCTCACAGCAGTATATTGCCAACCCTGAACTGGACAACAAAATCAGGCTGGCTAAAAATCTCATGGCCCAGGACAACCTGGACAAAACCGAAACCCTGGTGAACTCCCTTATCAATGAGTATCCGTACAGGGGGGACCTGTTTATGCTTCGGGGCGATATCCTGATGCGCCGCCAGCAGCCTGTTGCCGCCATGTACGAGTACAAGGAGGCCATTGAGCTGAACCCTGATTTTCTTGATAAAAAAACAAAAATATTCCAGGGCAAAAAAATCAGGATAACAGTTGAGGAGGCCATGGCCGCCATTGAGTCCGGCCTGCAGCAGCAGCCGGGTGACACGCGGCTGAAAAGCGACCGCAAGACCGTCTATTACATGAAACGAAAGCTTGCCGGGAGCTGCGGCTGATGGAAAAACTGACCCGGAACATGATTATCCTGTTTATCCTGATGGGCGCGGTTATCGGTGTGGGCGCCGTTCTCCTCTCTTATTTCGGCAACCCGGCCAATACCGGGATCTGCGTGGCCTGCTTCATGGAGAACGTGGCCGGGGCGCTTGGTTTTCACGACAATTTCCGGATGCAGTACCTGCGGCCGGAAATTATCGGCTTTGTCCTGGGCGCGTTTGCACTCTCCCTTTTCCGCGGGGAATTTCATTCCACCGGCGGCAGTTCTCCCCTGCTGCGCTTCCTGGTCGGCATGCTGGTCATCATCGGCTGTGCGGTCTTTATCGGCTGCCCGGTCAAACTCTTTCTGCGAATAACCGGAGGAGACATTTCCGCCTTGACCGGCCTTGCCGGCCTCATCGCCGGTGTATATGTCGGGCTTGAATTCATTGAAAACGGCTTTCGCCTGGGCGAGGCCAAACCCGCTCCCAGGGCAAACGGCTTTATTATTCCCGGTGTCATGATCCTGCTCCTGATCCTGGCAGTGGTACAGCCCTCATTTATCAACCAGAGCGAAAAAGGCTCTGCCGCGCAATATGCCCCGTTCCTGATGTCCCTCGGTGTCGGCCTGCTGGTCGGGGCGCTGGCCCAGCGCACGCAATTCTGCATAACCGGGGGCATAGCCAGGATATTTTTGTGGGGCCCCAGGGAACTCATGAACTGTCCGCGTTCAACGGGCATGCTTATCAGCATCTGCTCCTTTTTCGGCTTTGCCCTGGCAGCAAACCTGCTGACCGGTCAATTTCACTTCGGCCTTCAGGGCCAGCCCAGCTCGACCCCCAGCTACGGCTGGGCGTTTTCAGGCATGTTCCTGGTCGGTTTCGGTTCGGTGCTGATCCGCGGATGCCCCCTGCGGCAGCTCGTCGCGGCCGGACAGGGAGACAACGATGCCGGGGTGACGGTCATGGGCATGCTGACCGGAGCCGCGCTGGCACAGAACTGGGGGCTCGGCAGCACTGCCGAAGGCACCCCCCTGGAGGGACAGATTACCGTGCTGCTGGGAATCTGCCTGCTCCTTGTCATCGGGTTACTCAACAGAAGAAGAGGATACGGAATTGCGCCTGAATATCAGATCGGACTGGATTAACATTTTTCTTGCTTTTTTCACCCTGCTCCTGCTGGTGGTTGCGGGCTGCCGAAAAGCGGATGTTACAGAACTCTCCAAACAGACCCTTGAGAAGGATACCACCTGGAGCGGCTCCATGATCATCAGCGGTGATATCTATGTCCCGCCGGGGGTAACCCTGACCATTGCCCCGGGTACAGTTATCAAGTTCAAAAAAATCGACGAGACCAGTGACCAGAATCTTTTTGACACTGACTCGCCCTACTATCCGGAAGCGGAACTGATCATCAGGGGAAAGCTTGTTGCCGAAGGCACCCCGGAACGGCAGATCGTCTTTACCTCTGCCGAGATGACCCCTCGGCCGGCTGACTGGGGGGCGATCAACTTCCTGGGCTCCGTGGGCAACCGGATGAAATATGTCAAGATCTACTGCGCCTACAACGGCATTAACGCCCACGGCAGTTCCGTTGATGTCTCGTACAGTGAATTTGCCCGTAACGGCGTGGGCATCAGTTTCAAAAAGGAAGAGGAAACGCCCGATGCGCCCTGGTTCGGCAAGCCCTCGAAATTCAGGATCACCCATAATGTCTTTTCCGGCAACAAGGGTGGGATCGGGTTCAGGAACTCCGAAGCCGAGATTCTCCACAATGAAATCCGGGACAACAAGTTCTTCGGTATCTGGCCCAAGGAGGACTCCCCTGCCCTGATCCAATTTAATGAAATAACCGACAACCAGAAGGGAGTATACCTGTACCAGGCCAGGGGGATCCGGCTTGAACACAATAACATCTATAACAACAGGTCCTATGATATCAGTGTTGCCGAGGCCCAGGACTTTCCGCTGCAGGCAGCAAACAACTGGTTCGGCGCCACCAGCAGGGAAAAAATCCAGGAGATGATCTTTGACAGGAATGATGACCCGGAACTCGCCGAGATCATCTTTGAGCCTTTTCTCACCCAGCCGGTGGACTGGCAGGGCAACCAATGAGATCAGAATCAAAAATCGTCTGGATGGTCGGCTTCTCGCACTTTATTACCCACGGCTACATGACCATCCTGCCGGCCGTGCTCATCGCCATTGCCGCGGAACAGTCCCTGAGTTTTGTCGAGCTGGGCATTATCGCCAATATCGGCTATTTCCTCTACGGGCTGGGCGCCTTTCCTGCCGGCTGGCTGGCAGACCGGTTCGGCTCCAAACGGCTGCTGACCATCGGTATCCTGGGCATGGCAGTCTCGTCGATCTGCATCAGCGCCACATCGTCAATGGCCGCCTTTGCCGCTGCCTACACCATGCTGGGCGTGTTTGCCAGCATCCATCACCCGGCCGGGCTGTCGCTTATCGCCCGCCGTATTGAGGCCAACAAGGGCAGGGCCATGGGACTGCACGGGGTCATGGGAAACGTGGGACTGTTTCTCTCTCCCCTGGCCGCGGCGTTCAGCATGATGCTGTTCGGTACCTGGCGGGCCGCCTATTTACTCTACGGTCTTGCGGGCCTGATCTTTTTCGGCCTGCTCTATTATGCGAGGGTTCCGGGCGAGGAAGATCTCCGCCTGAAAAGCCTGGCAGGCATATTCAGAAAACAGGCCCGTGAATCCGCCCGAACCGCGAAAAAAACAGCACAGCCGGATGCACGGGATACGGTGTCCTATGTCTCGCTGGCTCTGCTCATTTTATTTGCGGGCAGTATCCTTTCAGGGTTCATATTCCGCGGCTCCCTGACATTTCTGCCGGCCCTGCTGCAGCAGAACATCACTGTTATCACCAATCATGACGAACCCGTGGTCATGGCAGGCTATGCCGCCACCGCTGTCCTTTCTCTCGGCCTGATCGGCGCCTGGTTCGGCGGATACATCAATGATAAAATCAAATATCCCGAGTTTGTGCCGGTCTGTATTTTTCTGATAACCGCTCCTGCCCTGTACCTTGCCAGCCGTATGCTGGACATGCGGCTCTTTCTCACCACGGGCGTGTTCAGCCTGGTCTACTATGCCTGGCAGCCGTCCCAGAACTACCTGATCGCAAAATATACGAAAAAATCATCCCACGGCATGGGATTCGGGGTCAACTTCTTCCTGATCTTCGGCATGGGCTCTCTGGCCACCACCATCGGCGGCTGGGTAACGGACAATTACGGCGTGGACCGCTTTTACGCTGTCCTGGCCCTGTTTGCTCTTACCGGCATGTTTGCCGCCCTTGCCGTGTTTCCTCTGCGTTCGTATGCTGTCGGTTTCCGGAAAAAATCAAAAAAAGTGTTCAGGTTGACGGATTGATGTTCAAGTATAAGTAAATTGTGCCTTGTCTGCCATTTTAATCTATAAATACTTCTGGCCGGTTAACATAACAACAGGGTGAGGTCAGAGATAAATAGATCGAACGTTTTACAAACCATGTAAAAAAGCTAAAGGTATCACCTCTTCCTCGCTCTTCTTCTTACAGTAATACACCCATTTCCACCCTGTTGAATCCTGAACGACAAAGATTGCCACCTTACTGATCTTGTGAAAAGACG
>JAJRVA010000181.1 GCA_024277485.1 Deltaproteobacteria bacterium
AAGGGGATAACGGACCGAACGGTGGTCATGTCGTCTTTCCGGCTGAGCACATACTCCTCCCCCCTGGGACTGACAAACCTCCTGCCATGCCTGAAGGCAGGACTGTCCAGCCGGGCAGTGAACAGCGGCGGGCGGCCAAAGACATACATTCCAACCAGAAAATCACCTTCAGGCTCAGCCTTTTGCGGGAACCTGCCGAAAGAGGCAAGAGCTGCCGCAAGGTTGCCGCCATCCGTTTCAAGAGAAAACTGCACTCCGGCAAAACCCAGTTCCCTTATCTGTTCCAGGGAGAGACTGTTTAAGATATTGACGGTATAGTCCCCATACATGCGTACCCCCGGCTGATTTTCCGCAAGCCGGCTGAACATGGCTGACTGAGAGAAATGCCCTAACTGAAACTCCAGGTAACCGCGTTCCACAAGCGATGCCGATGCACGGGAAAACCAGTCCAGATTTTCCTCCATAATGACCGGCGGCAGCGACCAGACAACCGTTCTGTACTTTTTCCCGGACAGCCGAAGCCCCTCTTCCATGTTCTCCCGACTCAGGGGAAGAACATATTTTGCCGGACGTACAGGGAGCCTGAAATGCATATCCCGGAAAGAACCGACCTTGACCCACCACTGCATGCCAGCCTTTTTCCTCTTTTCACCTTGACTGGCCGTGGCATGAGAAAATTCGTGACGTGATGAAAGGGCATCAAGGAGTAACGCGATTTTACGTGTATCCGGCGTAACATCATGGAGAGCAGACCTTTTCAATACTTTTTCCCGGGCGCGTTTCTCATCCTGCCTCCCGGTACTGACATCCACTCTGAAAAGACTGCCGTGAAATTCTCTCCCTGCTCTGCCGGGAATCTTCTGCCGGAGAAAAATTCGTACCTTCTGACCGGCACTGCCCTCTGATACGGGGCGCTGCCCGATCTTAAGGGACAGGAGGGTGAAGCTTGTTCTTTCCCCACTTTTTTCATCATGCAGCCGGAGCCGGTCCCCCACCCGGACCGCGTGGCGCAGGGTTGCCGTCATAATGACCCCCTGCCTTCCCTTTCGCGGCGCCACACTCTCAAGGCGGGACACCCTGCCCACCATCATCCCGACATTGCCGGAGAGGTGCGGTGTTGTCGCCTGCTCAGGACGCCTGCTCAGGAAGAAACCGGATGACCGGCGGCGGCCCATGGACTCGTTCAGAAGAAGACGTGCCCTGCTGATACTCTGAGCACGGACAGAGGCCGGCCTGTCGAGACAATCCAGTACCAGCCTGTATGCCCGCACTGTTTTCCGGACATATTCAGCGCTCTTGAGCCTGCCCTCAATTTTCAGGGAAGCCACTCCTGCGTCAGCCAGATCCGCCAACTGCTCCAGACCGCTCAGGTCGTTCATGGAAAACAGGTATTCGCCGCCCCTGCCCACCGGCCGGCGGCCCCTGCTTCGCGCCTTTTTTTTCTGCCATGTGTACTTGCGGCGGCAGGGCTGAACACACCGGCCGCGCAGGCTGCTCTTCCCGCCGTGGAGGCTGCTGAACATACACAGCCCGGAATAACTGAAACACATGGCCCCATGAATAAATACTTCCAGCTCTGCGCCGGTTTTTGCAGAAAGTGTTCTGATCTCCGGGATTGTCAGCTCCCTGGGCACCACGACACGGGTAAAGCCCATGTCAATACAATGCTGTACTGTCAACGAGTTATGAACAGACATCAGGGTGCTGGCATGGAGACTGAGGCGTGGAAAATACCTGCTGGCCAGATAAAAAAGACCCGGATCCTGAAGTATCAGAGCATCCGGTTTCAAGGCCTCAAGAGCAGCCAGGCTTTCAATTGCCAGGGCAATCTCGCTCTCCTTTACCAGGCTGTTTGCGGCAAGATAGAGTTTTACCCCTGCGGCGTGAGCCTGCCTGATCATGGCGCCTATTTCAGGGTAGGTAAAATCCCTGGAAAGGGCCCGGGCATTCAACCCGGGCGCACCGACATAGACTGCGTCGGCACGCTCTTCCAGTGCCGCGTCAAAAGAAGAAAAGGAACCGACCGGCGCCAGCAGTTCCATGGCGGTTACTCTTCGGAGGCCGACTGACCTGCGGGTGGGGGTGGGACCGGCAGGATAAAATAAAAATTATTGCCTTCCGGGGTGGCCTCGCAGCCTACCTTGCCGCCGTGGAGTTCGATAACATGCCTGATAAAGGCAAGTCCGTGTCCCGTGCCGGGATGCTTTTCACTGCCCCTGCCCCGGACACCTTCGTCAAAGAGTTTTAACGCCTCTTCCGGATCTATGTTCTCCCCGGTGGTGAACACGTTGAATTTGATCCCCTGCTTTCCCTCTTCCGGAAAATTATCCACAAGCTCCCTGCCGTATGCCACGGCCTTGCGGGGATTACCTTTGTGGTCAACTATTTCGCCCGCATATTTTGCCGCATTGGAAAAAAGATTGGCATAGACCTGGGACAGCAATCCCACATCAACAAAAATTTCAAACTCTTCCTCAAGCATGTTCCGTGGTCTTTCAACCCTGACATTGGCGGCCCGGAGCCTGCCCGCATAATGCTCCAACTGGGGCAGGATAATTTCCTTTTCCACAAAGCATCGCCTGGTGCGCAGGACAAGGTGCCCCTTTTTAAAATGCTCGCGCCTGAACAGGCTTTCCAGAAACAGGCTGGTATTGGCGTGATGTTTTACCAGTTCCTGGTGGTAGGCAACCATTTCCTGGTAAATGACATCACACCTGGCAAGGCAGTCTCTGTACTCGGAGACGGAATCTTCCGGCCACGGCAACTGCCTGAACTGGTCTTTCAGCTCACTCAGTTCCATGATCTTTTTTTTGAGCTGATTGAAGATATGTTTGAAGTACATATTGGGCACAATAATGTTGTGCTCAATATCCATGACCAGGGTATTGATAAACCTGAGATGAGCTATATTCTGATTGGCAATGAGCCGATTATGCAGATTATAGCCGATCCGGTTGCAGTATTTCTGAAAAAAAAACCTGTCTGCCCGGGGAAGTTTCTCCCCCCCGTGTACCTGGAACATCCCGAAAATTTTGTGTTTCCCGGCCACGTCCTCAAACGAAAGAGTGCTTTCCGGCGGTGAACCTTCAGCGCTGGACGCAGTCCTTGATTTGCTGTAAATGGGAACAATGTAGGAGGTGTCAGTGTCGTACGCGCTACTCCTGATCCGCACCGGCAGCCGGGCCGGTTCCGGTCTGGCTAAAACTCCCCGGGCTGTATCGCAGACAAGCCGCAGTGCATCCGTTTTCTCGTCATACAGGTACAGGGAACACTCAAGTCCCGTCATCTCGAGAGGGACCGCGACGCAGATCCGGTAAAACTCCTCCAGGGAATCGAACTCCTGGCACAGGTCGAAAAAGGCCTTCAGGAAATCATTGTACCGCCCGGTGAAATTGTACTGGTCATAGCTGACGAATTTCTCCCGCACCCGTTGACAGATCTTTTCGAGATCCTGACAACGTCCGGCTGTCCCAGGCTTTTCAGTCATGGAAATGCCCTGTGTCCCGTGGTCGTCCGGAAACGGTCTCCCTGCGGCCGGGCAAACAGCAGGGTCCTGAAAAATTACTTCCGTTCAATGACAACAACTTCATCCCGCCCTGTTTTTTCCTCCAGGAGAACATCAACCTGCTCATTTTTCCCGGCCATGACCGTCATGCCGACATAATCCGGCTGGATGGGCAACTCTCTCCCTCCCCGGTCCACCAGAACCGCCAGCTGGATCGAGTCGGGCCGACCATAGTCCATGATCGCATCCATCGCAGCCCTGATGGTCCTGCCGGTGAAAATAACATCGTCAACCAGAACAACCCTCTGGTTCTCAAGAAGAAATCCGATATCCGTCTTCCTGACAATGGGATTTTGTGAGATAAGGCTCCAGTCATCACGATACAGCGTGATATCCAGGCTGCCTGTTTTGATAGCCCCCTGTTCACGGCTGTCGATTTTCCGGCAAATTCTCTCGGCAAGGTACACCCCGCCTGTATGGATGCCTATAACAGCCAGGTCTTCCACCCCGTGGTTCCGTTCAAGAATTTCAAGACTGAGCCGGTCAAGGCTGCGGTCAATATCCCGGGCTGTCATTATTGTCTGTTCAGGCATGGCTTGTCACCCTCTGTCCCAGAAATAGTCGATACCCCTGCTGTCAACCAGGTTGATTGCCTCCGGATACGCCTCGCACTCGGCCTGAAACACCCTGGCGGCAATCTCATCTGGGGTATCCGTGTCTTCAAGAGCAACACATTTCTGCACAACGATCGGACCCTCATCATACACTTCGTTGGCAAAGTGGACCGTGCAGCCGCTGACCAGGCACCCCCGGGCCTTGACCGCTTCATGAACAACGTGGCCGTACCACCCGGCACCGCAGAAGGCGGGAATAAGGGACGGGTGAATATTCAGTACTGAACGCCTGAGGCCCTCCGGCGGGGTGTAGAGTTTCAGGTAACCTGCCAGGACCACCAGGTCTATATCAAAGTCAGCAATAATCCTGTTGGTCGCCTCGCTGCCAGTTGCGTGAAATGCCGGGTATCCATACCTCCGGGCCTTTTCCAGGCCCAGGGCGGTTGCGACATTTGAAATAACAACCTCTATGGAACCATTCAGGGTACCCTCCTGTATGCGCTCATGGAAATTGTCAAGTGTTCTTCCACTTCCCGATACCAGTACGGCCATCTTCTGCATGATTGTTTTCCTTAAAAATGGGGGTTTGTATCCACGTCCACCTCGCTCAGCCATCCGGCAATGGCAGTATCGTAGGCCGATGTCAGCTGGAACACCTTGACCGCAAGCCTGAACCTGGTCTTGAGCGTTGTATTGCCGGTTTCCCTGATCTCGCCGAGGACCTGGTCGTAATCCGCCGGGTCGACAATCACGGTGACATCCTGGAAATTCTTTGCTGAAGCCCTGAGGAGAGTGGGACCGCCGATATCAATGTTCTCAATGGCATCCGCCAGGCTGCAGTCCGGATCAGCCACGGTCTTTTCAAAGGCATAGAGATTCACAGCAACTATGTCAATGGGCTTGATCCCATGTTCCGCGCACTGCTTCCGGTGATCCGGATTTTCACGCTGATTGAGAATGCCGCCGTGGACCAGCGGATGAAGTGTCTTGACCCTTCCATCCAGCATTTCCGGGAATCCGGTGAACTCTGAAACATCCTTGACCGGAATTCCGCTGTCCCTCATCTTTTGAGCTGTGCCGCCTGTCGAGAGGATTTCAACCCCCATGTCGGTCAGGGCCCGGGCAAAGCCCTCTATTCCTGACTTGTCTGTTAAGCTGATCAGGGCCCGCTCCACTTTTTTCATTCTTGCCTCCTTGTCATTTGAGTATTCCGTTAATCTTTTCGTATAAACTTCCGTATTTTTCTCCGGTCCCGCTTATCCGGCCTGCGGTCGGGCCGAGGTTGAGAGATTCTTTCCATGCGCCTTTGCTCCGCGCCTCTTTCCCTCTGCAGGAGACTGTCTTCAGTCTCCTGGTAAAGTGTCCTGGCAACGGGCGCCGGTCCCCTTCTCCGGCTCAACTCCTGGCCAATCACCACGAACTCCGTCCATCCGCGCCGGATCTGCAGTTCATCTCCAACCTGCAGCAAGCGGGAGGGCTTTATACGCTGACTGTTAACATGGACATGTCCGCCGCTGACCGCTTTTGCCGCCAGGGACCGTGTCTTGAAGAACCTCGCAGCCCACAGCCATTTATCTATGCGAACCTTGTCATTATGTGTCATATAGCCCATACTGTACTGTTATTTAAAAGATTTTATGCTACCATACTCTGCCGTATCATTCAAATAAAGAACCTGAATCCGGGGCGGCTGTTGCGGTAAAATTATGTAACGAGCTGAATACATGAACAAAACCGTATTGCTCAGGCATGGCGGAGCAATTACCCCGACGCTCACGATATAAGCCGGAAAGTTCTGCTCCCGGCGCACCCGGTCCTTCTTATGGGCAAATGTTTCTTGTCGAGAAAAAAAAAATACGGTAATGGTCTGGCTTACCGGCAACACTCCTGTCCGCTCTGCTGCGGACAATTGACCCGTGCATCCGCACCACCGTGAACGAGTATGGATCCAGGTATATATGATGAAACTGCAAAGTGTGGGGATCAAAGATTTTACCTGCCCCGTCAGCATCCGGGAGAAAAAAGGCTCCCTGCAGCAGACAGTGGCAACAATAAGCATGAAAGCGGCAATGCCTCATCATGTGCGGGAAAGCTGCGTTTCAGTCTTCACCAGTGTGCTCAATACATACAAGGAAGACATGAGCGCCACCATTTTTCCGGAACTGCTGGCAGAGGTACAGGAAAAACTGCACGCTGAAAAAGCTGACATGGAGATGACATTTCCCTACTTTATCTCCAAAAAGGCCCCGGTCAGCAAAACTGTCAGCCTGATGGAGTACCAGTGTTCCTTTACGGGACGCATCAATGAGAGGGAGGACCTGCTGCTTACCGTCGTAGTTCCCGTAACCACCCTATGCCCGTGCTCCAGGGAAATAAGCAGCGCCGGGGCCCATAATCAACGGGCTGAAGTAAAGCTTATCGTCCGGCCTGTCAGGTTTACCTGGCTGGAAGACCTGATCACCCTCGTTGAAAGCTGTGGTTCCAGTGAACTCTACGCCTTGCTGAAGAGACCGGATGAAAAATTCGTGACCGAAAAAGCCTATGCCAACCCCATGTTTGTGGAAGATGTTGTGCGCATGGTCTCCCAGATGGCGCTGCGCCATCCTGACATCGACTGGTTTTCAGTAGAAGCGGAAAGTTTTGAGTCAATTCATAAACACAGCGCCTATGCCTTTGTGGACAGCAGGGACCTGGAAGGGATACAACACGGACAGCGTCGATAAAGAGGAGAGGGTTACACGGAAATCAGGCGTACACTCAGATCAGCGAGAAGTATACTTTGTCATTTCCCGGTGTTTTGCATACTTGAAGAAAGACCCGGCGCCATGCATCAGGGAAATGACAAAGCCGTCGAATCCTGCCCGAACCCCCTGATCCAGGAAGTAAACCTTGAAGAACATCCACAAACCGTGTGAAAGGGACGTATAAATACTGCTGGGCGGTTCGTCGCTGTCATACAGGTCACGGGCACCGATACCTGTATACCTGTCCAGCGTGGTGATCATTTCAGAATAGTCCCGAAAACTGAAATGGATAATTTCACTGTCAAGAGCCTCTACCGGACCATCGGTAACCCAGCTCTCGTGGACAGCTCTCCCGTCAAAAGAGCCTTTTGTTCTGTTCACAAGCCGAAGCACCGGGTTGGGCCACCAGCCGCAATGCTTGATCCAGCGGCCGTGAAAATAATTTTTTCGTTTAAAACTGAATCCGCTGACATCCTGATGTGAATCCTGAAGAACCCGGGCAATCTGCCGGGCCGTTTCCCCGGGAACCCTTTCGTCGGCGTCAAGGATCAGAACCCAGTCATGCCTGCAGTTGTCAACGGCAAACTGCTTCTGCCCTGAAAAACCTCTCCATGGCTCAACAGTAACTCTTGCCCCGTACGATTGTGCAATCTCAACAGTTCGGTCAGTGCTCCCTGAGTCAACAACCACAATATCATCAGCAAAGGCGACACTTTCAAGACAGGCGGAAATCCTGTCCTCTTCATTCATAGTAATGACGGCGACAGAGACCTGAACCGTGCTGTTGTCCTTTGTCATCCTGTATTCTCCTCTGCGGCATAAGGGAGAACACGGTTTTCAGCTGTCGACAATCCGAACATCATCCCCCTGCCTGAAAAGAGATCTCTTCATGGGGAACCCCGCAGTCCCCCTCCCTTCAACTTTCAATTCCTAATTCTTAATTCGTAATTCCTAATTCACTTAATCCCTCCAAGACAGAGATATTTCATCTCCAGGTACTCGTCTATACCGTACCTTGAACCTTCCCGGCCTATACCCGACTCTTTCATGCCGCCAAAGGGGGCTGATTCCGTGGACATGATGCCGGTATTAATGCCGACCATTCCATATTCCAGCCCTTACGCAACCCGCCAGACCCGGCTGACATTGCTGCTGAAAAAATAGGAAGCCAGCCCGTACGGGGTATCATTTGCCAGGGCAACGGCCTCCTCCTCTGTTGCAAAGGAAAAGAGCGGCGCCACCGGCCCGAATGTTTCCTTCCTGCTGATAACCATCGCCGGGGTAACATCAAGCAGAATCGTGGGTTCAAAAAAGAAACCTCCCGCTGCACCTCGCTTACCGCCGCAGGCGACTCTGGCCCCTTTTTCAACCGCGTCCCGTATCTGCTCCTCAACTTTGATAACAGCATTCAGGTCGATGAGCGGCCCCTGGTTGACTCCCTCATCAAAACCGTTCCCCACCTTGAGCTGCGAGGTTACGGCCTTAACCAGCTTGTCGGCAAATTCATCATACACACCCTTCTGGACAATCAGCCGGTTGGCGCAGACGCATGTCTGGCCGCTGTTGCGATATTTCGAGGCCACCGCTCCTTCAACAGCCGCATCAAGATCAGCATCATCAAAAACAATGAACGGGGCATGACCGCCGAGCTCAAGAGATATTTTCTTGACGTTTGAGGCACAGTCCTGCATGAGTTTCTTGCCGATTTCCGTTGAACCGGTGAAGCTCAATTTTCTGACCGCAGGATTACCGGTCAGCTCAGCCCCTATCGCCGAGGCGGAACCGGTGACCACATTGAAGACTCCGGCAGGAATGCCGGCCTCTTCGGCAAGAAATGCCAGGGCCAGGGCGGAGAACGGGGTCTTGGACGCGGGCTTGACCACCATGGTACATCCGGCAGCCAGAGCTGGCGCCGCCTTTCTCGTAATCATGGCCGAGGGAAAATTCCATGGAGTAATGGCCGCGCAGACACCTATCGGCTCCTTGACAACTATTATCCGCTTGCCGGGCTGGCCCATGGGAATGGTATCGCCGTACACCCTTTTTCCTTCCTCGGCAAACCACTCCACGTACGAGGCGGCATATGCGATCTCACCGCGGGACTCTGCCAGGGGTTTGCCCTGTTCGGCGGTCATGATCACGGCCAGGTCGTCCTGGTTTTTCATTATGAGATCAAACCAGCGGCGCAGCAGGCGGGACCGGTCCTTGGCCGTCAAGGCGCGCCAGGCAGGAAACGCTTTCTCTGCAGCGGCGATGGCAAGGGATGTCTCTTCCCTGCCCAGGCCGGGGACATGCCCTAACAGTTCACCGGTCGCGGGATTTCTGACTTCCAGGACTTTCCCATTCAAGGCTGTTATCCATTTGCCGTCCACATAACACTGTTCCCGTACAAGTTCTTTCCTTGTCAACTGCATTATAACTCCTTTTCCGTCAGGGAGTATCCATTCTGACAGATCGTGTTCAGACACTCTCCTGAATTTTTTCTTTATGAAATTCCTCTAATATGCTAAACACATGCAATAACGTAGTATAAATCAAATTTTCCGCGGTTTTTCTTTCCTGAGAAGAAAAATAATGGGTGCTTTGAAAAATTAGGATTTTCGTTCAAGGTCAAGGCATGCGAAAAAAATTACCACAGGCATATAAGTAATATTCCGAGGATAATTTTTTGAGCATAACGCAGAGATTGGGCGAAAAGACAATTTTTCAAGGTAGCCTAATGTACCATTTTATGAACCTTTTTCAAGCGTATCTTCCATGCGTTTGAGTTTCATGGCGGAAGAGAACAGGATAGTCCGGAATGAACAGCGAATTACGACGATCAAAGCGGTATAACGATTTTGTTGCAATTACAGTCATGGCCCATAACGGTATGAACGGCGCCAGGGAGGCCGGGCCCTTTTCCGGCAGGATTATAAACATTTCCAGACATGGCGCCTGCCTGCTCATGTCCCTGGGAGATTTAGACGCGTATCAGGTGTACAGCTCCACCCGGAAAAATGATTCCTCATATATTGACATTCACGGGAGCTTTGAGACCGGGGAGGACCGATTCAACCTGCCCGCCCGCCCGGTATGGGCCGATCCGATTATAATGGATGACATTCGCGCTTTTAAAATGGGAGTGGAATTCATGGTTAATCCCGACAGCGAAAAAATGGATAATATTATCGACAGCGTGAGCGATCCTCGCACTGGTCAGAATTAACAAACTGAACAGGTCATCCAGAGAAATGATTTCAGAACTGCGACGCTCAAAACGCTATACCGACTTCCTCCCCATCTCCGTTTCTGCAATATCCGGTACGAGCAACAAGACAATTGCCGGCCCCTTCTCCGGCAGAATTATCGATATTTCGCGGCACGGTGCCTGCCTGCTCATGACCCAGGTTCTGCTCAGGGCGTATCATGTCTATCATTCCACCAAGGAAGATGATTCCGCCTCCCTGCAGCTGCATATCAACCTTCCCCCGAACCTCACCAATTTTATTATTCCCGCCCGCCCGGTATGGCTGAACCAGTTTGACATGGAGGATATCAGGGCCTACAGGATGGGTGTCAGCTTTTTGCTCAGCCCGGACGGTGAACAGATGAAGCGACTGGAAAAGGTCATGATGAAGAAACAGAAGGAGAGGGATGAGTTGTGGACCTCCATGGCCATGACCAAGGAAAAGTAAAAAAAACACCATGCCCGCTGAAGCGGCCGCCGTACCTTTTAGACGGACTTCACCTTGTTACGGGTTCATTTTCTTCCCTTCGTTTCCCTGCCTGAAGACTTTTTTCCCCTGGCTACAGAATATACCGGAACAAGTTTTTCAACCCCGCGGAGACGCATGGATCCGACATCCGCTGTTTCAAAATACGAGTCAACGTATTCCTTGACTTCCCTGGTTATGTGGATATGGTTAGCTGGTGATGCAGCCGCAATTCTCTGAGCAACATTGACCTGTGTTCCGATAACGGTGTAGTCAAACCGGTGCGATGATCCGACATTCCCTAAAAATACATCACCGCAGGTTACACCTATTGCCAGGTCAACAATACTGAAGTCTTCTCTCTGCGCCACCCATTTCATACGCAGTTTTTCAAACTTCTCCCTGATATCCACGGCTGCCTGGACAGCGGCCAGGTTCTGATTTTCGATCTCAATGGGTGCTCCAAAAATCGCCAGGACAGCATCCCCCATGAATTTGTCAACAGTTCCGCGGCTTTCAAAAATTGTTTCGGTAAATATCTGAAAAAATTCATTCAGAAAAGCCCGAAGTTCTTTCAGGTCAAGACGCTGAACCAGGGTGGTTGATTCACGGATATCGGCAAAGAAAACCGTTACATTCCTGATTTCACCAAGCCCCACCAAGTCACTGCCGCTGGAGATGAGAAGTTCTGCGACTTCCGGGGCGACATACTGCTCGAAAAGAGTACGGACCCGGGTCTTTTCCTGCAGAACCCTCCTGAAACGTACATTGGCAAGGGCCATGGCGGCCTGGCTTGTTACGACCGCCAGGAGCTCTATGTCAGCTTCACTGAAACTGGCATCCTCCTGGGACTGGCTGATGTTGAGAACACCCAGTATATTGCCGCGCATGGTAATGGGAAAGGAAACTGCAGCAGATATTTCCTGCCGGTGGAGAAGCGGGGCGAAAATCGACTGGTCCTGCGATTCCCTGTTCAGGATAACCGGTTTCCCTTTCTGGTAGACCCATCCTGCGACCTGATCTCCGGGCTGTAGACGGATCGACTCAACAAGGTCCGGGTCAATCCCTCTTGCCGCAACTATCCGCAGACATTTTTCCTCTTCCTTGTACCACATGACGGAGATGCGTGTCGCCCCGGTTTCCTTGACAACAATATCAAGAAGGCCGTCAAAGATCTCCTGTTCCGTGGTCGAAGCAAGAAACTGCTCCCCGAAACTGTAGAGCGGCAGCAGGGTGCGCAGCCGGGTATTCTCCTCATGCAGGCGGGTGGATTCCATGGCCCGGAAAATCAACTCCAGCAGCCTGACCGGATCAACGGGTTTTTCAAGGAATCCGGAAAACCCTGCCTCGAGAGCCAGGCGAAGCAGTTTCTCATCTGCTTTTTCCGTTAACAGCAGGCCGGCCATCCATGGCCTCTCCCGGCGTAAATCCATGAAAATCCTGCTGCCGCTCCGGCCGGCAAGTTCTTCTTCAACAATAACCAGGTACACATCATGTTCGACGCAGATCGAAGCTGCCTCGGCCGGATCTTCCGCGGTGAGCACTTCGTGCTCT
This sequence comes from Deltaproteobacteria bacterium, assembly GCA_024277485.1. Next base: position 12,113 of record JAJRVA010000181.1, read on the forward strand.
ATCAGCGCTTCCCTGATATCCCGTATATCAGACTTATCGGTGGAGAGCAGGAGAATATTATTGAATTTCATAAAGTTGCGGCAGAAAAAAATGTTTAGAGCTAACCCATTGTATCACCACTGCCCGGCCGGCGCAACAAATTGGCAGTTACACTTCCCTGTATATACATCATGACTTGACGAGACATGAAATTGCATCCATAATAGACAGTACACCTGACATGAAACCTCTCAGCCAATCCAATGCCCCCCTTGCCGAAAGGGTCCGACCCCGATCCCTGGAAGAATTTACCGGGCAGCAGCACCTTGTCGGTCCGGGGAAACTTCTGCACCAGCTCATTTTGAGTCGGCAACTTCCGTCATTACTCCTGTGGGGTCCGCCCGGATCCGGCAAAACTACACTGGCAACGATCCTGGCGAATTCCGTTGATGCGGATTTTGTTTTCTTTTCTGCCGTTCTGGCCGGGGTAAAGGATATCAGGAGAATTGTTGCCGCGGCCGGTCAAAAGAAGGAAGAAGGCATAAGCACCATCCTTTTTGTTGACGAAATCCACCGTTTCAACAAGAGTCAACAGGATGCCTTTTTGCCCCACGTTGAAAGCGGGCTGCTCACACTCATAGGGGCCACAACCGAAAACCCCTCCTTTCATGTTATCGCGCCGCTGCTGTCCCGCTGCCAGACGCTGGTGCTGGAACCCCTGGCCCCGGAAGACCTGAAAGTCATCATTACCAGGGCACTGCGGTACAAAGAAAAAGGACTCGGCCGGTACAATTTTACCCTGGAAGACGGCGCTGCTGACACCCTGGCCAGATATGCTGACGGAGACAGCCGCCGGGCCCTCAACTGCCTGGAGACTGCCGCAACCCTCGTTCTGGAAGCAGGCAAAGCAGGAGATGGGGAGCCGCTGGCCATAACAGCGGAAATCATTTACGAGGCCGGTCAATACAGGACCCTGAAGTATGATACCGGCGGCGAAGAGCACTATAACCAGATATCCGCCCTGCACAAAAGCCTGCGCGACAGTGATCCTGACGGGGCGATGTACTGGCTGGGCAGAATGCTTGAAGCCGGTGAGGACCCGCTCTACGTGGCCCGCAGGCTTATCAGGTTTGCCTCTGAAGATGTCGGCAACGCGGATCCACAGGCCCTGCAGGTTGCCCTGAACTGCAGGGAGGCATATCATATCCTGGGCTCTCCGGAAGGTGAACTGGCGCTGATGCAGGCGGCTGCATACCTCGCGACCGCACCGAAAAGCAATGCCCTGTACATGGCCGCCGGAAAAATTGTCCGCGACATTGACAGAACAGGTTCTCTGCCGGTGCCAAAACACCTGCGAAACGCACCAACCAGGTTGATGAAAGACATGGGATACGGCAAGGGATACCAGTATGCCCATGATGACAGGGA